>WFTY01000214.1 GCA_015485245.1 Anaerolineales bacterium
CCGTACGCTCCCTTTTGACGAGGAGATTCAAGCACTGGGCTTAAAACCATACTTCGATTTCGCCTACGTAGCCGGTGAGGTGAACGCCTGGAAACCCGACCCCGCCATCTTTAAGCGCGCCTTTGCCTTGAGCAACACCCCGCCGGAGCACAACCTTTACATCGGGGATAATTACTACGCCGATATCATCGGCGCGCGCGCCGCAGGCATACAGCCGGTACTGCTCGACCCGCACGGCCTGTTCCCGGAAGCCGACTGCCCCATCGTCCGGCATCTGGGTGAAATCGTCAGCCTGCTCACCCCGGCGGGTAAAAACTCACCTCGTGACTGAGGTATCTCCCCTTGGCATAACGGAACTTCGCTGAGAAAAACCCGGGCCGATCCAGCCAGGGCAAAAACACACGGTCTCCCTCCCAGAGGTTGAGTTCAGCCAGTTGCTCGTCGGGGATCCATGTCAGCTCGCCCTCCGGCGATTCGATCAATTCGCCATCAAACTCCGGCACAACGAAAACAAAAACATACCAGTCCTCACCGCGAGCGAACTCCGGGAAGGAGATAAAGCCCTTTAATTCAAGCCGGGTGGCGGTCAGGCCAGATTCTTCGCGGATCTCACGACGGGCACAGTCCTCCGGCGATTCCCCCGGCTCAAACTTGCCTCCCAGGCCATTCCACTTGCCTTCATGGATGTCATTCTCTTTTTTGACGCGGTGCAGCATCAACGTGCACCCATTCTTTCGGACGTAACACAGCGTGGCAAGTTTCATAGGGTCTCCATTTTTCGATACGTCGCGCAGGACAACACAAAGTGCTGGATTATCGTAGGACATGGCTCCGCCTTGCCTGAACGGACAACACAAAGCGCTGGATTGTCGTAGGGCATGGCTCCGCCTTGCCCGAACGATGCAGAACACCAGCTCGTATGCAGGACATGGCTCCGCCTTGGCCGAACGGACAACGCAAAGCGTTGGATTGTCGTAGGGCATGGCTCCGCCTTGCCCGAACGAACAACGCAAAGCGTTGTCCTACGCCCCATCGCGATATATGTTTACTCATTATCCAGCAGGTGCGGGGCTACGTAAGTGTACGACCAATCCCGCCAGTCGCCCACCAGGCCGGCTTTCACCGGATTATTCAGGATGTACCAGAGAATGCGCTCCAATTCGGCGGTGTCGCGCACTACATGGTCGTAACTCTCGTGCTGCCAGAAAGGGCCGCGTCCGCCCACCAGTTTGCGGCAGGCGTGACCGGTGCGTCCTTTGAGCAGATACAGGGCGTGGCTCAGGGCGGTGTAGGTCTGCCCTGCGCGTAAAGGGGGCGGATCGGGGATACCCTGCGTATCCACCAGCAGATGGACGTGATTGAGCATGATGCAATAGGCAAGCAGATGGTAATGCTCCGGGTGCAGAGCGTGGATCTCGGTTTTTACCACCTCCGCGACGCGTGGCTCGGCCAACCAGCGCGGACATGTGCTTTGATGGAGACGGTCATCAAAACGAGCAAAGTGCTTTCTGAACAGATTGTAACGCTCGCGCCGCAGCGCAGCGCCCTGAAACCTCGCTGTCAATCGTGCATCTTCGGATTCCCGTTCTGTACGCAATCGTTCGATCACCGCGCGCGGCAGGCTGCCAGCCAGCCGAAAGGTAACAAAGAACGTCGCATTCGCCGGGTGATAATGAGGCAGGTGGCGGTAAAATGTGTCATTCATCATCACAGATTGTAAGACAAGGCTCCGCCTTGTCAAATGGACAACGCAGAGCGCTGTCCTACAAGAGTAACGCACACGCCAACCGCTGTAGGGCAAGGCTCCGCCTTGTTCGAACGGACAGCGCAAAGCGTTGTCCTATGAGAGCAGCGCAAGACGCCAACCGATTGTAAGACAAGGCTCCACCTTGTTCGATCGGACAACGCAGAGCGTTGTCCTACGAGAGCAGCACAAGACGCCAACCGATTGTAAGGCATGGCTTCGCCTTGTCTTATGGACAACGCAGAGCGTTGTATTACGAGAGCAGCGCCTGGAAGCGCGGGTCGTCGTGGAGGGATTCCAGGTCCGGGTCGCGGCGCGCCCAGGCAGGGAATCAATCTCGCGCTGCGGATTTCAGCATGGCAATCATCTCTTCGATGCCCTGCGGCGGCCGGGGGGCTATCCGCAGCAGTTCGTAATCGTTGAAATCAATCGTATCCCCCCGCAGCATCTGCTCGATGGCCTGTGACAGCGTCCGCAAGGCTTCTTCTTTTTCGCCCCAGGCAGAGCAAGGCAATGGCTTTGTTTTCAAGCAAGCCAGCAGGGGTTTGCTCAGTTTTTCCCCGCTCTCGCCGATGGCCAAGACACAGGATTTTGGCAAGGGTCGCCGCGCCCGCGCAGGGCAGGGCAGCGCGGCAACGCTTTTGCTCCTCCACGCGCCCGAAGAAGAGTTTGCCGTTGACCAGGATTAGCGCGTTCATGGCAGGAAAATTGTAGCACAAGAGGAGATAGACCGCTTCGCCCAACGAAAAACTCCGAAGTCTTGCAGACTTCGGAGTTCCGTTTCTCAGCCGCCCCTCGTAGTGGGCGGCTTCTGGCGGAGAGGGAGGGATTCGAACCCTCGGTAGCCTTGCGGCTACAGCGGTTTTCGAGACCGCCCCAATCGTCCACTCTGGCACCTCTCCAGGAGCGGGGGAATTATACCAGGGGAAGGGACGGGGGTAAACAAATTCCTTCCAAACGGACAATCCCACCCAAGGCTTGCGAGCACCCTGTATAAACCGCAGGCTGTATCGCAGGAGGCTCCCGTTTCCTATGCGCTTGCTCCCTGCTCTGCCTCCAACCTCTCTCATATAAAAAACTTACCCTCTTCATATACGACGATTTTAAAATGCTTACAGTCATCCTTCTACCCTCCTGATTTGAAACCGCAACAAGAGGGTAGAAAGAAATCATTTATCGGTAATGAGGGAAGCATTATGAACCTGGAAAAATACACCCAGAAATCACAGCAAGCCCTGCTGAGCGCCCAGCGCCTGGCTGAAGGCTTCAACCATCAAACCATCGAACCCGCTCACCTGCTACTGGCGCTTCTGCAACAGGAAGAGGGCGTGGTGCCCGCCATCGTCACCCGCGTGGCGGGGAGCACGCTGGCCTTACGCGAAGAAGTCCAGCGAGATTTGGAGAACCGCCCCAAAGTGTACGGGGCCAACACGCAGGTGGGGCTATCGCGCCCCGCCTCAGATGTGCTGCAAGCCGCGGAGAAATTCGCCAAGGGGATGAAGGACGAATACGTCTCCACCGAGCACGTCCTGCTGGGGCTGACCGAATCGCCCGAAGGCAAACGGCTGGAATCCTACGGACTGACCAAAGACGCCATCCTCAAGGCGCTGGCCGCGGTGCGCGGTTCGCAGCGCGTCACCAACCAGAACCCGGAGGCTACCTATCAGCCGTTGGAGAAATTTGGCCGCGACCTGACCGACATGGCCCGCCGCGGCAAGCTCGACCCGGTGATCGGCCGCGACGAGGAGATCCGCCGCGTGATTCAGATTCTCTCGCGGCGCACCAAGAACAACCCTGCGCTGATCGGCGAACCTGGCGTGGGAAAGACCGCCATCGTCGAGGGATTGGCGCAGCGCATCGTCAACGGCGATGTGCCTGAAGGGCTGAAACGCAAACGCCTGGTGCAACTGGATATGGGCGCGCTGGTAGCCGGGGCGAAGTACCGCGGTGAGTTCGAGGAGCGCCTGAAGGCAGTTCTCAAAGAGATCGTCGAATCCGAGGGCGAAATCCTGCTCTTTTTGGACGAGATGCACACAGTGGTCGGTGCGGGGGCCGCTGAAGGCGCCATGGACGCGGGCAACATGCTCAAGCCAATGCTCGCCCGCGGCGAACTGCACATGATCGGCGCCACCACGCTGGACGAGTACCGCAAGCACATCGAGAAAGACCCGGCCCTGGAGCGCCGCTTCCAACCGGTGCTGGTGGAAGAACCCTCGGTGGAAGATACCATCTCCATCCTGCGCGGCCTGAAGGAGCGCTATGAGATCCATCACGGCGTGCGCATCACCGACGCGGCCACCATCGCCGCGGCCACGCTCTCGCACCGCTACATCACAG
>WFTY01000215.1 GCA_015485245.1 Anaerolineales bacterium
GTGATATGGTGGTCGATGTTGATGTCTATGATTGCGCCCTGGGGCAATATCTCGCCCACGCGTTGCGGGTCGCCGCTGTCGAGCACGATCACAGCGTCAACGCTTCCCTCGATTTTTTTGCGGACGCGCTCGCTGCCGTGCAGGTGGCGGAAGGCCTGAGGGACGGTATCCGCCAGCACCATCTCTACCTGTTTGCCGGCGTTTTCCAGCGCCAACCCCATCCCCAGGAGCGAGCCAACGGCGTCGCCGTCGGGGCGGATGTGCGAGGTCAGCAGCAACCGCTGGGCGGATTTCAATCGTTGCCGGGCGTCTTGGATGGCGGTCTTATCCATAACTCATTCATCCGTCTCCGGCGCGTTGGGTTCATCTTCGTCGTCGATATCCAGCGAGGCCAGCAGGCGCTCGATGCGGTCGACGTGTTCCGGGCTGGGGTCCCAGTGGAAGCGCAGGCGGGGGAAAACACGCAAAGGGATGCGGTGCGCCAGCTCGCTGCGTAAAAAGCCGCGCGCGTGCTCCAACCCCTTCAGAATGGTCTCTGCCTGCTCGCTCCCTGCCAGGGAGGAGACGTAGATGTCGGCGAAAGAAAGTTCGCTATCCACGCGCACTTTGGTGACGCTGACTTCGGCCAGCCGCGGGTCGGCGACCTCCATCAGTAGAATGGTGGAGAGTTCCTCGTAAATACGATCGGCTATCCGTTGGGCGCGTTGCCTGGAAACCATACTCGTCCTCCGCTAGAAGAGTTTGACCTCTTCAATGGTAAAGCACTCGATCACATCGCCTTCCTGGAAGTCGTTGAACCCTTTGAAGCCGATGCCACATTCGAACCCGTTACGCACCTCGCGCACATCTTCCTGATGACGCTTCAGCGAGGCGATCTCGCCCTCAAAGATGCTCTCACCGCCGCGCAGCACACGCACGCGCGCGTTACGGCGAATCTCACCCTCCGTCACGCGGCAACCGGCGGCCTTGCCGATCTTGGAGGCCTGGAAGACGGCCAGGATGTTGGCGCGGCCGATGATGACCTCGCGCTTTTCAGGTTCCAGCATTCCCTTGAGGGCTTTCTCGATATCCTCGGTGAGGCGATAAATGATGTTGTACGAGCGGATGGAGACGCCTTCCCTCTCCGCCAGGCGTTTGGCGGCCGAGTCGGGGGAGACGTTGAAGCCGATGATGATGGCGTCGCTGGTGGAGGCCAGCATGACGTCATTTTCGGTGATGCTGCCGGCATCGGCGTGCAAGATGTTGATGCCGATCTTTTCGGTCTCCAGCTCTTTGAGCGCGGTGGTGATGGGTTCTACCGACCCCTGGACGTCTGCTTTGACAATCAGGCGGAGTTCCTGCGCCTCGCCCTCCTGCACGCGGGCAAACAGTTGTTCCAGGGTCATGCCCTGATGTTCGGGGACGCCTGACCGGCTGGTTTCCTGTCGACGCCGTTCGACGATGGCGCGCGCCTTTTTGGTGGATTTGACTACCCGGAACAGTTCTCCCGCGCTGGGGATTTCATCCAGCCCCATGACGGAAACCGGCGTGGAGGGGAGCGCTTCTTCAATGCGGTTGTTTTTGTGATCGAACATGGCTTTGATGCGCCCCTGCGCCAGCCCGGCGACGACCACATGGCCGATTTTCAGTGTGCCGTTTTGCACCAGCAGCGTGGCTACCGGGCCGCGGCCGCGCTCCTGGGTCGCCTCGATGACCGTGCCGAAAATTTTCCCGTTCGGGTTGGCCAGGATGTTGGCGTTGTCGGCCACCAGCAGAATGGCCTCCAAAAGGTCGTCCAGGCCGGTGCCTTCCTTGGCCGAAATGGGGACGACCAGCGTGTCGCCGTCCCAATCGTCGGGGACGAGGCCGATTTCGGCAAGCTGCTGCTTGACGCGCTCGGGGTTGGCGTTGGGGCGGTCGATTTTATTCAGAGCCACGATGATGGGCACCTGGGCGGCGCGGGCGTGGGCGATGGCCTCGCGCGTTTGGGGCATCACGCCGTCGTCCGCGGCGATCACCAGCACGACGATATCCGCGCCCTGTGCGCCGCGGGCGCGCATAGCGGTGAAGGCGGCGTGGCCAGGTGTGTCGATGAAGGTGATTGGCCGGTTGTTATGAGTCACCTGGTAGGCGCCGATGTGCTGGGTAATGCCGCCCGCCTCGCCAGCGGCCACGTCGGCATGACGGATGGCGTCCAGCAGCGTGGTTTTACCGTGATCAACGTGGCCCAGGATGCCGACGACCGGCGGGCGCGGGCGAAGCGCCTCGGCAGGTTCACGGGCGATCCATTGCCGCCAGAGGGGTAAATCCACGCCCTCCGCCTCGGCGGCTTCCTGCACGGCTTCCGGCGCGGCTTCAAAGCCCAGTTCGGCGGCGACGATGGCGGCCGTGTCGAAGTCGATTTCCTGGTTGATGTTCGCCATCACGCCGTTTGTCATCAGGGTTTTGATGACTTCGATCGGGCTGGCTTCGAGATGTTCGGAAAGATCACGAACGGTGATCGTTGGTGGTAGGTGGATGATCTTTTCTTCGCCGGTTTTGCTCATTCTGGTTCTCCTTACATGTTCTACGCAGCCGTTCCCGGTTTCGGGCGTGCTTTGGGGTTGAGCAATGATCTCAACCGGTGTAGTTGCCTGGATGTTGAAGCCCTAATGAGCCGGCGAGGTGGAGAGGTT
>WFTY01000216.1 GCA_015485245.1 Anaerolineales bacterium
CCATGATATCGGTGCATTGGGTTATTTTGGGCAGCGTCAGTTGGTGGACCTGGCCGGGCTGGTCTCGCCGGAGGTGATCCCTATCCTGCGGGACGAGGTAGCTCTGCGGGGTTATTTGAACGCCCGCGGGGTGGATTATCTCGTCACCTTTCCGGGCTGGTATCCTCACCTGACGGAGGGCATCCCTCTGGTCTACCAGACCGGAGGGCGCTTTAGCCCGGCGCTGGGCGGCGAGAATATGGCCGTGTTTCGCTGGGTTTCGCCGTAGGTTTTATTGCTGGAGTAGTACTCCTGTGCTATACTCAATCCCGAATTAAGCGCCTCAGGAGGATTATGAAACCGGTTCGAGTTGTCATTGTGGATGATCATCCATTGTTCCGTCAGGGGGTGGTGGATACGCTGGAGTTGGAAAATGGCTTTCGCGTCATCGGCGAGGCGGCGGATGGCGATGACGCTCTGGCGTTGATCCGTCAGACTGAACCGGATGTTGTGATCCTGGACGTCAATCTGCCCGGCAAAAATGGTTTGCAAATCACGCGCTGTGTGTGCGAGGAGGGCCTGCGCACGCGCGTGGTGCTGGTGACCGCTTATGATGATGCTGAGCAGATGGTTCACGCGGTGCGCTCCGGCGCGGCGGCTTACTGCCCCAAGTATATCCAGCCCGAGGAGCTGATCCGCGTGTTACGGCTGGTCGCCGCGGGGCAGCGGGTCTTTGGCAGCGAGGTGCTGGATGAAGACGAGGTCGCTGCCTGGGTGGAAGATTACCTCGACGGCGTTTCGGGTTCAGGGCGCGACCTTGACGAACCGATTCAACCGCTATCCAAACGAGAGATGGAAGTGCTTTCCTGTGTCACCCAGGGGATGAGCAACAAAGAGATCGCCGCGCTGTTGGGCATCAGCTACCAGACGGTGAAAAACCACGTAACCGCGATCCTGCGCAAGTTGAACGTGGACGACCGCACCCAGGCCGCGGTTTACGCCTTGCGACGGGGATGGTTTCAGTTGTACGACCCGAAGGTGGACGCTGGGGATGGAACGATGGAGGAAAAATGATGGTATTTAAGGACGCTGGCGACGCAACCTTGAATGCAGATCTTTCACTGAATGAGTTTCTGGAAGACACGCTGGAAGAGGCCCAACAGACTTTGCGCGAGATTGACATCAAGTTGCAGCAAAGCCAGGTGGAGGTCAATCGTCTGGCGGAGCGCAATGCCACGATCAGCGCACATTTGCAAAAAATGCAAAAGCAGGCGGATGCGCTTCTGCCTCTTGAAGTCCGGCAAGCGTACACCGAGGCGATGGAAGTGCAACAACGCCTTTTCCTGATGCGCGGGCAGATCGAACGGTTGAACAGCGATAAGCACAACACCGAGCGGATGGTCAGCTTGCTGGAGCAAGTGAAGGAGATGCTCGAAAACGGGGTGGTCTCTGGCAAAGGTTTGAGCAAAGAGACGTTTTCAATCATTGAGGCGATCATTCAGGCGCAGGAAGCCGAGCGTCAACGTCTTTCTCGGCAGATGCACGATGGCCCGGCTCAGGCGCTCTCGAACTTCATCCTGCAGGCAGAAATTGCCATGCGCCTCTTTGATATTGACCCCGACCAGGCGCGCGAGGAGCTCACCGCGCTGAAAACTGCGGCTTCCTCTGCCTTTCAGCAGGTGCGCAATTTCGTCTTTGAGCTGCGCCCGATGATGCTGGACGACCTGGGGTTGATCCCCACGCTCAAGCGGTATGTGGAGGCTTTCAAGGAGCAAACCGGATCTCAGGTGGACCTTGAAGTCTCGGGTGTGGAGCGCCGTCTGGAATCGTATGCAGAGGTGATTATCTTCCGCTCGATTCAGGATTTGGTGAGTTTTGTACACCATCGGGGACAGGCCACGCACATCAGTATCTATGTGGTCATCGAAGATGCCAGCGTGAAGGTTACGATTGAAGACGATGGCAAGAGCTTTACGAATGAGGAGGCCATGGAGGCCGGCGGCATTTCGATCAAGACGATCAAGGATCGGGTGGAAATGCTGGGTGGCTTTATGGATATCAACGCCTCGCGCCCGGAGGGAGGGATGATCGTGTTCCAGATCCCGGTGAGCACTTCTTCTCAGGCGGCGTTTACAGATTTGTAAGTTGGCAGCTATTGATTTAATGGGCAGGTTTGCTATAATGAGGGTACCTTTGTTGTAGAAGGAATCCCAGTAGAAAGGAGAATTTGCTATGTTGTTCGCACCTAAGGAAAAAGGTCAAGGCTTGGTAGAGTATGCGTTGATCCTCGTTTTGGTCGCCGTTGTGGTGATCGTGATCCTTGCCCTGCTTGGCCCGGCCATCGGTAACGTTTTCAGCAACATTGTTTCCAATATCTAATTAACGTTTATCCTTTGATAGCCAATAAGGTCTTGCCGTTCGGTGAGACCTTATTTAATTTCTATGTGTGGTACTTTTGCAGGGGTGGCATTTCTGGATAATTTCAGGTAGACTTATAGTTGATCCTGCCGCTTTAGACGGGTGGGATCTTGTGTGCCAATGGTAGCATCGATCTCTTATCTTTAGCCAACGAACTGGGAGGCTATCATGCGTCGAGGACGAATTTTCTTTTATCTGGCAGCAATCTTGTTGATGCTTTTGGTGGCCGGATTTGTATTTTTGCAACGCTTTGCGCAGCCAGCGGCCCCGACGGATGTCGGCGCGCCGGAGCCCACGCCGGTAGTGGATTTTGTCCCTGTGGTGATTGTCGCTCAGCCGACGCCGCGCGGCACGGTGTTGAACGAAACCATGCTGGAAATGGTGGACCTCCCTCGCGATGTCGTTTTTGAAGGGATGTTTACCGATATGGCGCTGGTCGTTGGGCGCCGGGCAAAGTTTGACCTCGATTCGGGGATTATCCTGACGGCGAATATGTTGGTTGATGAAGCCGGTTTGCTCTCTCGTACCGGTTCGCAGGCCGCGCTGGCCATCCCGCGCGGCAAGCTGGCGATGTCGATGCCGGTGGATCGCCTCTCACTGGTCTCTTACGCTCCTCGTCCGGGCGATCATGTCGCTGTGATGGCCTCCTGGTTGATTAAGGATGTCGATAGCGAATTCCAGGCCGAGTTGCCCAACCGTGTTGGTGTGGTGCGGGGGCCGTTCACCAACCCTGAAACCGGGGAGAGTCAGCTTACCATCAGTGTTCAAGGCGGAGAAGGCGTGCTGGGGCGTACTGAGCTGGATCCGATTCTGAATGAGCTGGTCTATGTTGAGCCTTCCGAGCAGCAACGCCCTCGCCTAGTGACGCAGATCATCCTCTACGATGTGGAGGTCCTCCAGGTTGGTGAATTCCCCTTGCCCGAGGAAGAAGCTGCTGCTGCCCAGGCAGGGGCGGAGGGCGGCGCGCAGCCGGCCGACGCTGCGGCTCAGCAGCCGGCGCAGCAGCCAGCTGGTGCGACCGGAGAGCAACAAGCTACGCCGGCGATCGTCCCTCCCGATGTGGTCACCTTGATTATGAACCCCCAGGATGCGGTGGCGCTGCAATATCTGATTAACAGTGGCGCCCAATTGACTCTGTTGCTGCGGGCATCCGGCGACGACACGCCGATCTCGACGGAAGCCGTCACTCTGCAATATATGTTTGATGTCTACAATGTGCCCATTCCGGCCAAGCTGCCCTACGCCATCGAGCCGCGCGTGGATGAGCTGCCCCGCCCCGGGCAGACGCTGCAACCCACTCCCGTCGCCCCGTAGGGCCTGGGTCTGAGAATCACGCTGGAGAAACTGCATGACCGATGAAGCCACTATCCGGGTTGTGATCGTCGACGATGTGCGTGAAACCCGCGAGAACATTCGCAAACTGCTTCAATTTGAGAAGGACATAGAAGTCGTCGGCGTTGCCACCACTGGCCGCGAGGGGATTCAAATGGCGCGCGAGACTTCGCCAGATGTCATCCTGATGGACATCAATATGCCGGATATGGATGGCATCGCAGCGACGGAGAGCATTCATAAGGAGCTGCCGCATATCCAGATTGTGATTCTCTCGGTGCAGGGCGATCCGAATTATATGCGCCGCGCCATGCTGGCCGGGGCGCGTGATTTCCTCACCAAGCCGCCGATGGTGGACGAGCTGATCGCCGCTATTCGCCGGGCCGGGAAAATGGCGCAGGCTGAACGACGCAAGGTTGAGGAACGTTATGTGACGGAGCGGACAGGCGCCGCGATGGCTGGCGAGTTCCCGCAGTCGCCGGGCGCATATGGCAAGGTGATTGTGGTGTATAGTCCCAAGGGCGGGGTGGGGACGACGACCCTGGCGACCAACCTGGCAGTGACGTTGCACAATGCTGAGACGCCTGTGGTGCTGGTGGACGGCAAAATTCAGTTTGGGGATTTGATGATTATGCTCAACGAGCGCGGCAAGAACAACATCACTGATCTGGCGCCGCGCGTCGACGAGCTGGACCCTGAAGTGATCGAAGACGTCCTCATCACCCATTCGGCGACGGGGATGAAGCTGCTTGCGGCGCCTCCGCGGCCTGAATACAGCGAAAACATCAACGGCGATCAGTTTGGCAAAATTCTGGCTTATCTGCGGCGTCTATACTCTTATATCGTGGTGGATGCGGGTTCTCATTTGACGGATGTCGCCCTCAGCGCGTTGGATGCCAGCTCACTGGTTGTGCTCGTTGCCATGCAGGATATCCCTTCGATCAATGACGCGCGTTTGTTCCTCGAGCTGGCTGGTGTGCTGGGCCTGGATACCGAGCGGATCTTGTTCGTGCTCAATCGCTTTGATAAGCGCATCGCCATTACCGCGGAGTCTATCGGCAACAATTTGAAGCACCCGGTTTCCGTGGTGGTGCCACAGGAAGAACGGGTTGTGTTGCCCTCGGTCAATCGCGGCGTCCCCTTTATTTTACAGGAGCGTAAGCGCCCGGTTGCTCGGGCGGTGTTGGAGCTGGCGGAGAAGGTGCGCCAGCGTCTGACGGAACTAGAAACTGTGCAAGAAGTTTAACCGGCCGGGAAGATCAGGAAGTGAAGCATGTCACTGCTTAGACGTATTGAACAAGGCCAGGGGGGCGATCAGGGGTCGGAAAGCGGTGGATTGCGCTCGTTGCAATCCCGCCGGATGGCGCCGCCAGCGACCGACGCCCAACGAGATACCTATCTTGATTTGAAGACCCGGGTGCAGAACCGCCTGCTGGCTGAGCTGGATCCATCAACCGATGTCACACAGATTTCCCAGGTGCGCGGAACGATCCGCGAGCTTTTTGAGCAGGTGCTGTCGGAGGAGAACATCGTTCTCTCCAGGCAGGAGAAACATCGTCTGTTTGAGCAAATCGCGGCTGAAATCCTCGGTTTTGGCCCCCTGCAGCCGCTGTTGGAGGACGAAGAAATCACCGAGATCATGGTCAACGGCCCCAAGAACATCTATGTTGAAAAGCGCGGCCGGTTACATCGCGTCCCTTTGTCCTTTGAGAGCGATGAGCATGTTATGCGTATCATTGACCGCATCGTGGCTCCATTGGGGCGGCGCATCGACGAAGCCAGTCCTTATGTGGACGCCCGTCTGCCGGACGGTTCGCGCGTCAACGCGGTGATCCCGCCGATCTCACTGGTCGGGCCGACGTTGACTATCCGTAAGTTTTCCAAGAACCCGATTACCATTGAGCAGTTGATTAAGTTCGGCAGCCTGACGCCTGAAGCGCTGCAATTTCTGAAGGCCTGCGTGGAAGCGCGTTTGAACATCGTGATCTCCGGCGGCACCGGCTCTGGTAAAACCACTTTGCTCAACATCCTTTCGCAGTTCATTCCTTCCGACGAGCGCATTATCACTATCGAAAACGCCGCCGAATTGCAACTGCGCCAGGAGCATGTCGTCACTCTGGAATCGCGCCCACCCAATATCGAGGGGAAGGGTGAGATCACCATTCGTCAGCTGGTGGTCAACTCGTTGCGTATGCGCCCCGACCGTATTATCGTCGGTGAGATCCGCGACGAAGAGGCCCTGGATATGCTTCAGGCGATGAACACCGGTCATGATGGCTCAATGACCACCGCACACTCGAACAGCCCGCGCGACACCCTGGCGCGTATTGAGACCATGGCGTTGATGGCAGGCATGGATTTGCCCATCCGGGCAATCCGGGAGCAGATTGCTTCGGCGATTGACCTGGTGGTGCATCAGGAACGCCTGCGCGATGGCAGCCGCCGGGTGGTGAATATCACGGAGATCAGCGGCATGGAGGGTGATGTTATCACCATGACAGACATCTTCGCTTTTGAGCAGCGCGGTATTGAGAATGGCAAGGTGATTGGTGAATTGCGACCGACGGGCTTGCGCCCCAAGGCCATCAATCAGATCGAGGCCTCGGGTATCCATCTGCCGCCCTCGATCTTCGGCGTTGGCGCTCGGCGCGGGTATTAACACAGACGTGTTAAGCCGATGTGACTCGGCAATAGGTGAGAGACTATGACAATTTTTTTGATTGGTGGTGGAGCACTGGTTGTCGTTCTGCTCATCATTGGCATTGTTGTCTCCCTCACGAGTGAAGATTCGCTTGTGGAAGCGCGCCTGGGCAGCTATATTGAGGAAGAGTATAAAGACGCCGGCGGAGAGCAAGGCACCTCTATGCTTTCCGATTGGGTAAACGCCCGGGTAGAAAAAACGGAATGGGGCGGTGGTATTTCTCGTACGCTGGCACAGGCGAACGTCAAGCTGCGCCCTGGCGAGTATGTCGCCCTGATTGTGATCGCCGTCATCGGCACTGCCCTGATCACCTGGATGCTGGGTGGACGCGATACGGTCTCGGCGTTGATTGGCGCGGTGGTCGGCTTTTTCTTGCCGCGCATGTATGTCAACCGCCAGCGACAACAGCGTTTGCAGGCCTTTAATGATCAGTTGCCGGATATGCTCAGCCTGATGGTCAACGGGTTGCGAGCAGGCTTTTCTCCCGCACAGGCGATGGAGGCCATCAGCCGTGAGATGCCCGCGCCGATCTCGGATGAATTTCGCCGTGTGGTGCAGGAGATGCAACTGGGTATCTCTATGCCGCAGGCGCTGGGAAATATGCTGCGCCGCATCCCCTCGGATGACCTGGATCTGATTATTACCGCTATTAATGTGCAGCGCGAGGTCGGCGGCAACCTGGCGGAGATCCTCGACACCATCGCTTATACCATCCGCGAGCGCATCCGCATCAAGGGTGAGATTCGCGTGTTGACGGCGCAGGTGATGTATTCAGGGCGCTTCCTGGCGTTGTTGCCTTTTATTTTGTCCAGCATTTTGTGGTTTGCCAACCGAGATTATCTGATGTCCGTTTTCGCGCCAGAAACCCGCCTCTGCGGGATCGCCATCGTCATCACGGTGATTATTCTGGTGAGCCTGGGTTACTTTATTATGACGCGCATCGCCGACATTGAGGTGTAGGCTGAACGCAGGAGTGGTACAGCTATGAGCATTGCCATTATTCTCATTGTTGCGGTCGTCATCATCGGAGCAATTGTGCTGGTGATCGTGGGCTTGCGGGAGGGGGGGCAATCGGTAGACCCGCTGGAAATGCGCATGGCGGAGTACGTTGAGAGCGGGGATTTGACCAGCCTGGAAGAAATCGAAATGTCGCAGCCGCTCTCGGAGCGGGTGATCATCCCTCTGGCCAGGAAGCTGGGTGAACTGGCGTTGCGATTCACTCCCCAAAACGCGCTAGAGCAGACCGAGCACAAAATCGAACTCGCGGGCAACCCGCGCGGCCTGGAGCCCACCACCTATTGGGCGGCGCGTTTTGGTGCCGCGATCGGCTTCGCAGCATTATTGCTGCTTGTCTATTCGGTCGGCTCGCTGGATTGGAGCCTCGGGCGCAAGACGCTGGTGGTTGTGCTGTTTACCGCTTTGGGCTTCTATATCCCGGAGCTGCTGCTTACCAGCCGTATCAATCGGCGGCAGGATACCATTCGCAAGGCCATGCCTGACGCGCTCGACTTGTTGACGATTTGCGTGGAGGCCGGGCTGGGGTTTGACGGCGCGTTGGCCAAAGTCGCTGAGAAGTGGGACAATGAACTCTCCCTGGAGTTTGGCCGAGTATTGCGCGAGGTACAGTTCGGCAAGCTGCGTCGCGAGGCGTTGCGCTCAATGGCGGAG
>WFTY01000217.1 GCA_015485245.1 Anaerolineales bacterium
TCGGGGCTGGTTCCTGCCATCCTGACGGTGATCCCCGCCCCAACGCAGACGCCGATCCCGCCAACCCCCGCTCCGCCGACGTCAACCCCTCAGCGGGAAATCCCTCCCGGGCCGGCCACCGGCGTGTTAAGCGTGGGGGCCTATGTGCAGATCAGCGGCACGGGCGGCGACGGACTCAACCTGCGCTCCGGCCCCGGGCTGGGGTACGACGCGCTCTACCTGGGGCTTGAATCGGAAGTCTTTGAAATCATTGACGGCCCTCGCCAGGCGGACGGGTATACCTGGTGGCATCTTGCTGCCCCGAATGACGCCACCCTCAACGGCTGGGCGGTTGCCAACTATCTCGCCGTGGTGGAGGGGCCGTGATCCTCTGATTGATAGGAGTTTGTATGGAAAACAAACCTACCGGCATCAAAGTGGATACCAATCAGCGCACATTATCCATCCGCTGGAACGATGGACACAAGAGCGTGTATTCCTTCACGCTGCTACGAAACGCCTGCCCATGCGCCGAATGCCGCGGTGGGCACGAAAACATGGGGCACGCGCCGGACCCTGAGGTGTTCACCCTGCCCGAGGAAGATACGCCGCGCACGCGTCTGGAGGACGTCCAGGCCGTGGGCGGTTATGCCATCGTCCTCTACTGGGGGGATGGACACCAATACGGTATTTACAACTGGGATTTCTTGCGGGCGTTGTGCCCCTGCGAGCAGTGCCGGGCAGGGGTAGAGCCAGCCTAATCCAGGTGATCGCGCAGGTTGTGTTCCACGGCGTAGGCCGCTGCTTCGGCGCGGTTGCTCACGTTGAGTTTGGAGAGGATGCTGCTGACGTAGTTGCGCACCGTCCCCTCGCCCAGGTAAAGCTCCCTGGCGATCTCGCGATTGGTCTTCCCCTCTGAGACCAGGATGAGCACGTGTTTCTCTTGCTGGGTGAGGTGAGAGAACGCCGATGCTTCCTCTTCCTTCGCTGCGCGGCGCACTTCCTGGAAGATGCGTTGTGTGACCGCCGGGTCGAGCAAGGCCTCGCCGCGGCCGACAGCCTCTATCGCGCGCACCAGGTCGTCCCCGCCGATTTGTTTGAGCACGTATCCCGCTGCCCCGGCGCGGATGGCCGAGAAGAGCATTTCGTCCTCCGCATAAGAGGTCAGCATGATGACCTGCGTCTTGGGGAACTTTTCAGTAATCTTTTCGCACGCCTCGATGCCTGACCCCCCTGGCAAACGGATGTCCATCACTACTACATCGGGCTGGTGTTGTTCTACCAGTTGCAGAGCTTCGCGGGCGGTTCCGGCTTCGGCAACGACTTCAAATTGCGGGTGGCGATCCAGCAGGGCCTTCAGCCCCAGGCGGACAACTTCATGGTCGTCAACCAGAATGATGCGCTGTCTTGTCATAAATACTCTCCTTGGAGGGAGAGTAGTATAGCGTAGAGTATTCTCACTGGCAAGTGTTGGGGGGACTATGCGTTTTTCTTCCCGCTCCTCTTGCGGTTATCGGTCACGTAGAAACCGCTTCCTTTGAAGACAATGCCGGGCGGTGTGAACAGACGCCGCGTTTGGGCGTGCCCCTGGGGGCAATGCACGTGTTCGCTGCTCTCGCCGAAGTGTAACTGGGCTTCAAAGCGCGTATGACATTGATCGCATAAAAACTCGTAGGTTGGCATGTGCCTCACCCTCCTTGAAGGGGGCGCGGAGGCCTCAATAGGCCTCCGCGTCGCTGGGAGTTATTTGACTTTGACTTCGATTTTCTTGGTGCGCACGTCTTCCGCCTTGGGGATGGTCAGCGTGAGTACGCCATTCTTGTAGTGTGCTTTGGCTTTGTCGGCGTTGACGCGGGCTGGCAGGGTCAGCAGCCGCTCAAAAGAGCCGAACTGACGTTCGCGCAGGTGATAGGTGGCGTTGCGGCTTTCCTCTTCCTGTTCCACCTGGCCGCGGATGCTCACAGTGTCACCGGTGATGGAAACATCAATATCCTTCGGGTTCATCCCCGGCAAAGCGGCCTTGACTACCACTTCGTCATCAGTCTGGTAAATATCCACCAGTGGGGCTCCCCAGAAGTCAGCGAACACCGGTTGTGAGACCATATTGTGAAAAAACTGATCCATCGCCTGGCGAAAGTCCATCAGTTCACGCAAGGGGTTAAAAGTCACCAGATTACTCATCGTCTTAACCTCCTTTCTGTGATTTCTGATGTGTCGCGTGAGGGATGCTGTTGGCTTTCTGCGCGGCGGACGCCGATTACAGGCTTCCCTCACGAATGCGCGCTTACTATACCCCAGACGCGTTAAATAGATGTTAGATGGATGTTAGACTTTTGTCGGAAATAGGCGCTTGGCGCTAGTTTTTGTTGCGGCGGAAATCCACGAAGCGGTAGCCTACGCCGCGTTCGGTGAGAATGTACTTGGGGTTGGAAGGGTCTTCTTCAATTTTGTTGCGCAGGTAATTGACGTACAGTCGCACGTAATGCGGCTCGTCGCGGTACTCATAGCCCCAGACTTTCGTCAGAATTTGTTCGTGGGTGAGCACCCAGCCGGCGTTTTGTACCAGATGGTAGAGCAGGCGGTATTCGGTGGGGCGCAGCTGGATGAGCTTGCCATCGACCCAGACCTCGCGGCGGTTGAAATCCAGCTTCAGGCGATCATCCACTTCGATGACGCTATGCGGCCCGCCTTCCGTGGCCTCGATGCGGCGCAGCACAGCTCGCACCCGGCTGACCAGCTCGCGCGGGCTGAACGGCTTGGTGACGTAATCATCGGCCCCCATCTCCAGGCCGCGCACCCGGTCGTCCTCCTCGCCTTTAGCGGTCAGCATAATCACCGGCACGGAGCTGAACTCGCGGATGGTTTTGAGCACCTGAAAACCGTCGATGTCCGGCAGCATCACGTCCAGCAGGACCAGGCTGGGGAGGGCGGTGCGCACCTGCTCAATGGCCTCTTTGCCGGTATAAGCGGAGATCACCTGGAAACCATCGTGTTCCAGATTCAGTCGGATGAAGCGCACCATGCGCTTTTCATCATCAACTACGAGGATGGGATAGCCCTGAAAGGAGTCTTTTGTCATCAGTTAGTCTCGCACAAAGCCGATGATTTCTTCTTCTGCTTCGCCAGGCAGGATTTCGATGAAGCTCAGTTGCCTGATCGGCCAGAGGACGGTGGTCACGCCGTGTTCCAGAAACTGGAGATCACGTCCATCCCGGTAACGCGGGTTAGAAACTTTGATTATTTGGTCATCGGGTTTCGGCAAGGTCTCGATTTCGCCGATGATGGGGTCCTGGTTGTGGATGTGTAAGATCACTTCGATTGCCATAGCGAACTCCGATCAACTCCGCATGAGAATTTGCAGCTTGAGCTTCCCCAGGGTGAGGATGTCGCCGTGAGCGAGCGAGCGTTCTGCGCGCGGGGGGATGGACTGGCCGTTGAGGCGTGTGCCGTTGGCTGAGCCCAGGTCTTTGATGGAGACGCGCCCGCCTTGCAAGCTGAGCATGGCGTGCAGGCGCGAGACGCCTGCTTCGTACCCCTGGTAGGGGGTCAGGTCAATATCGGGGATAACCGTCTGGCCCTCAGTGGAGCGTCCAATCGTGTAATTGCGGTTATCTTCCAGAAAAAAGGCTTTGTCATCGTCCAGAAGCAGGG
>WFTY01000218.1 GCA_015485245.1 Anaerolineales bacterium
GCTGCGCTCCTGCGAGGGCCTCCGGGCTGTCTTCGTCACGCAGCCGCCCGGCCAAAATCTGCGCGGCGTGATACGCCTCCAGGCCGTAGTCGTGCTTCAGGGTGTGGTAGCAGCCGGGACAGTTGGTGATCACGCGGCGCACGCTGAAGCGGGCGAAAATCTCCAGGTTTTTGCGCTTCAGGTCTTTAAAATCGGCGGCGTACCCGGCGCGTTTGACCGGGCTGCCGCAGCACAGCGTCTCGCCGGGCAGCATGATGAAATCCACGCCGGCGCGGCGCAGCAGATTCTCGTAGCGCTGCGCCATCTCCGGCAGGACGTACTCGGTCACGCAGCCGGGGTAGTACAGCGTGTTGCCCCCGGCGAGTTTCTCCAGCCAGCGTTTCAGCATCATGGTTCGCCCTCCGGTTTGGGGATGGTGACGCGGAACTCCACCTCGGCCTCCGGGGTTTGGGGGTCGTTGCTGCGGATGTAAATCACGCGCAGAATCTCGCCGTACAGGTTGTCGTCGGTGGGGTCGAGGGTGACGCGCAGGGGCGCGGACTCGCCGGGGGCGAGGGCGCTTTTCTCCATCTCGGCGCGGGTGCAACCGCAGGAGGTGCTGATCTTCTCGATGACCAGCGGGCTGCCGCCCGTGTTGCGCACGGTGTAGGTGATCTCTATCGGTTGCTGGGGCATCACGCCCAAATCGCGGGAGGCCGGTTCGACCTCGATGCGCGGCGGTTCGGGGCGGCAGGCGACGAGCGCCAGCCCCGCCAGCAGCAACGCGCCCAGGAGCAAGAATCTGTTTTTCAGGGACATAGGCAACTCCAGCGGGTTTTCATCAGGGGCCGGTTTCGATGGGGTATCCGGCTTCCTGCCAGGCGCGCAGGCCGCCCAGGATGGGGGTGACGTTTTGGAAGCCGGAGTCGAGCAGGATGCGCGCCGCACGGGCGCTGGTCTCCTCGCTCGGTCAGGTGCAGTAGGTGATGATCCACTGGCTGCGGTCGAGATCGCGCGCCCCCTGGGGCAGTTCGGCCAGCGGAATGTTGATCGCGCCGGGGATGTGCCCCGCGGCGTAGGAGTCGGCGTCGCGCGTGTCGATGAACACCGCCGCCCCGGCGTCGTAGGCGGCTTTGCTCTCCGCCAGGCTGACGCGCGGGATTTCGGGGAAGGTCTCTTCCTCGTGAGAGGAGGCGATTGGGCCGCTGGCGACCGGCTGCTGCGCCTGCGGGCGCGCGCCCAGCAGCAGCGCGGCGAGGATCAGCAGCACGCCGCCGCCGATGGTCAACAGGATGGGGAGTCTCGATTGTTTTTTCTTTCGATTTCGTGACATGGCATTTACCTTACGAATGTTCGTTGCGTGAATACAGGGACGTGCAAATCCAGGCACGTTCCCATGGATAACCAAGGGGACAGGACGCGCGTGAAGAGCAGCGCACCTGTCTGCCTCAACGCGCTAAAAACACGAATCTTTATAGAGAGATGGGAGGTCGTACTGGAGCGGGCGGCTCCCAGGCCAGCCCAGTCAAAGCAGCCTTTTCCCCCACGAAAATGCGCGCCTTCGGAATCTTTCGATCCACTGGGGACCCCGCTAAGCACTGTCCATGAAAATCAGTGGCGTGTGAATTCTCATTGATGGATCCACGCTGTTCCGCCGCCTGGATCCGACAGCTCCAGCAAGCTTCTGCAGAGGTGTGCAGCGCATCAACGACATAATGGCTCAGCAAGCTCAATGCGACCAGCACGAGCAACAAGAGCACCAGAAGAGAGGGACGAACCGGGATGTCTGAACGCGCGCTCATAGGTACGGGCATGATACCTCGCTCCGGCGGCGTGTCAAGTGTCAACAAGCAGAGAATCGGCGACGAACAACACGGTTGCCTCGCTCGGGTCGGATGACAGCCCAAGACGTTGTGGATAGGCCTCTCGCTGTTGATCCTGGTGATGGTTTTTCTCCCTGGGTAATGCGTTGCTGGCGCTGGGGCGCCAGCAGCCTCCATCGCAGTTCAGCGCGAAAGAGTATTATGTGGATCATTGCACACCACATTCCCGTGAGCCTGGGGGGATGGCCCATGCCGGACGGGGAGGGTGTCTTTCTGCAAATGGTGGTGTCGCTGGCGAGGGGGGCGAGATATTTTGCAGAGAAGTGGTGGCGCGCTGGTAGGGGGCGTTGACCTGACTG
>WFTY01000219.1 GCA_015485245.1 Anaerolineales bacterium
GCGTGGGAGCCGCGTCGGCCGGGTAAATCACCCCGCGGACGAAGGCTTCGGCCGCGTCCAGCCGCCATCCCAGTCGTTGATTGATCGCCGGGACCCGGTACAGCGCCAGGCCCAAGGCCAGCAGGCCCACGGCGGCGAGAATCCATTTAAATAAAGGGGATTTGCGCATAACGGCGTCTATTGTACTGCACGCCGCCGCCGCACAGATGAATTTGGGGTTAAAATTCGAGTTACGGTACAATCGAGGCGTGTTTGCTGCTTTGCCCCCCGTGATGAAGTCTTGGCGAGCCGTGCCCATTCTCACGGTTTCATTTCTGTCTCGGCTTAGTTGAAAGGAGACCCCCCATGCGTTTTGAAACCCAGGTTATCCACGCCGGCCAGCAGGCTGATCCCACCACTGGTGCGGTGATGACTCCGATTTATCAAACCTCTACCTATCGTCAGGATGGCGTGGGCAGGCACCGTGGATATGAGTATTCGCGCACAGCGAACCCCACCCGTGCGGCGTTGGAGGCCTGTCTGGCGGCGTTGGAGGCGGGGCGCTATGGGCTGGCTTACGCCTCCGGCATGGCGGCGATTGACAATGTGCTGCGCCTGGTGGATGCCGGTCAGCATGTGCTGGCGGGCAACGACGTGTATGGCGGCACGTTCCGCCTGTTTGATAAGGTGCTCAGGCGTTATGGGCTGGAGTTCACCTTTGTGGATACCACCGATCTTTCCCAGGTGAAGGCGGCGCTGCGCCCCAACACCCGTTTGATCTGGCTGGAGACGCCGACCAACCCACTGCTTAACGTGAGCGACATCGCCGCCATCGCTGAGATCGCCTCCCGCCATCCGGCCCGACCGTTGGTGGCGGTGGACAACACCTTTGCCACCCCTTACCTGCAACAACCGTTGGCCCTGGGCGCGGATGTGGTGGTGCATTCGACGACCAAGTACCTCGGCGGCCACTCCGACGTGGTCGGCGGGGCGGTGCTGGTCGATCGCGCGGATCTGCATGAACAATTGGCGTTTTTACAGAACGCTGGCGGCGCTATCCCCGGACCGATGGATTGTTTCCTGGTGCTGCGCGGCATCAAGACGCTGCCGGTGCGTATGGAGCGGCACGCCGAAAACGCGCAGGCCGTGGTGGATTTTTTGCGCGGCCGCGCCGAGGTGACGCAGGTGATTTACCCCTTTGACTCCGCACACCCTCATTATGAAACCGCCCGCCGGCAGATGCGCAACGGCGGGGGGATGGTTTCCTTTGTGCTGCAGGCTGGCGAGGCGGCGGCTCGCACGGTCGCCGAAAACACGCACATCTTCGCCCTGGCGGAGTCGCTGGGTGGGGTGGAATCCCTGATTGAAGTGCCCTACGCCATGACGCACGCCTCGACGGCCGATTCTCCCTTGGCCGTTGACCCCGGCCTGGTGCGCCTTTCGGTGGGGCTGGAGCACGCCGCCGATCTGATCGCTGACTTGGAAGGCGCTTTCAGCGCGCTTGCGAAATAAAATCCAGGATGTCGATCTTGGTCAGGATACCCACCGGCTGATCCGCCTCCACGACCAGGATAACGCGCTCATCCACAAAGACGGGCAGGACTTCATCGAGCGGGGCGTAACGCGGGAAGGTTGGGGGAGGCGGCTGCAGGATGGTGGCGATGGTCTCATCGGGCGAGTGGGTGTGATTGGCTTGCAGCATGTGTTTGAGCAGGTCAACCTCCGTGACCATCCCCGCCAGCTTTCCCTCGGCGCCGATCACCGGCACCTGAGAGATGTCATGCTCTTTCATCAAGGTAATCACGTGCGTCATCAGATCGTCCGGCGCGACGGTGATGAGTTCGTCGTTGGGTTTGGCGGCGAGCACATCCCCCAGGTTGACTTCGCTCCAGGTGGCATCCAGGTAGCCGTTTTCCCGCATCCATTCATTGTCGAAGATTTTTGAAAGATAGCGTGAGCCGGAGTCGGGGAACAGCACGACCACCAGACGATCGGCGGGCAGGCCGCGCGCGTAGCGCATCGCCCCAGCCAGCGCCGACCCTGATGATCCGCCGCAGAAGATGCCCTCCTCGCGCACAATTCGGCGTGTCCACAGGAAGGATTCTTTGTCGTTGACGCGGATCACCTCGTCAATCAGCGAGAGGTCGAGCGTGGAGGGGAGGAAATCCTCGCCGATCCCCTCGACCTTGTAGGTGCTGGCTTCCACGCCGGGGGGCAGTTCGCCCTGATTTTCCCACAGGTCTTTGAGGATCGAGCCAACGGGATCCACGCCGACGATGCGGATTTGCGGGTTTTTCTCTTTGAGGTATTGCGCCACGCCGGTGATCGTACCGCCGGTGCCCATTCCCAGGACTACGTCTGTCACCTTACCTTGGGTTTGTTCCCACAACTCCGGGCCGGTGGTCAGGTAGTGGCTGCGGGGGTTCTCCGGGTTGTGATACTGGTTTGCCAGGATGGCGTTGGGGGTCTCGGCGACGATGCGCTTGGCGACGTTGTAGTATGAGCGTGGGTCTTCCGGGGCGACGGCGGTGGGGGTGATGACCACGCGGGCGCCGAAGGCGCGCAGCAACTGGATTTTCTCCAGGCTCATTTTGTCGGGCATCACGAACACCGATTTATATCCGCGGATGGCGCACACAATCGCCAGGCCGACGCCGGTGTTGCCCGAAGTCGCCTCCACCACTGTGCCTCCCGGTTTGAGCTGTCCGGATTTCTCCGCCTCGGTGATCATGTTCAGGCCGATGCGGTCTTTCACCGAGCCGCCAGGGTTGAAGAATTCGACTTTGGCGTATAGCTGACAGCTCAGGTCGCGTCCGATGCGTTTCAGGCGCACTAGAGGGGTGTGGCCAATCGTGCCAAGGATGTCATCGAAGACGTTTAGCTGTTCCGTCAGGGATGCGTTTGTGGCAGGGGAGAGGCTCATGGGTTCAACTCCTGAAGAGGTAGATGGGCGGGTAATGGCTTTGCCTGTTATCGCCGCTTTGGCCTGATTTCATTGTACCCTTAATCTGCATTTTCGGGCTGATGAGTGTCTCCTTGGGACTTGTCGGCGTGGTGGCGCTGGGGCAAAAGTAGCTCTCAGGAGTGATATGATTACGTTAGCAGACAGGAGCATGTTTGAGGGAGCTGCCAATGGGCGTTGATACGCGCACAACCTGGGTTGAGGTGGATTTAGGGGCTATCGAGCACAACGTGCAGCGCACGCGTCAGATCACGGATACGGCGGTGCTGGCGGTGGTGAAGGCCAACGCCTACGGGCACGGGGCTGCGCCTGTGGCGCGGGCGGCGCTGCGCGGCGGCGCGAGCTGGCTTGCTGTAGCGCGTCTGGAAGAAGGCCTGGCGCTGCGCCGGGAGGGCCTGCAAGCGCCGATCTTGATCCTGGGCTACACGCCGCCGGCGCGGGTAGAAGACGCTGTGCGGGATGACCTCTCGCTGACGGTGTGGGCTTCGGCACAGGTCGCTCAGGCGGCGCGGGTGGCTGCTCGGCTTGGGAAGCCTGCGCGCCTGCACCTCAAGGTGGATACGGGGATGAACCGCCTGGGCGCGCCGCCAGAAGAAGCTTTTGCTGTGGCGGAGCGAATCGCCTCGACGGAGAACCTCCTCTTTGAGGGGGTCTTTACGCACTTTGCTCGCGCTGACGAGAACGACTCGCGGCCGACCGACGAGCAGATGCAACGTTTCGCTTGGTTGATTGAGCGCCTGGAAGCGGCGCGCTTGCGCCCGCGTTGGGTGCACGCGGCCAACTCCGCGGCCGCGCTTCACCGCCCCGAGGCCCGCTTCGACCTGGTGCGGCTGGGGATCGCCATGTACGGTTTGCATCCCTCGGTGGAAGCCCCCCTGCCGCCGGATTTCCGTCCGGCGCTGGCGTGGAAGGCGGTGCTCAGCCACGTCAAAACCGTGCCGCCGGGCAGTGGAGTCAGC
>WFTY01000220.1 GCA_015485245.1 Anaerolineales bacterium
CTATCACTGCAAGCGCAGCACCACGCGCGCGCTGCTCCACAACTCTTCCAGAGCATAGTATTCTCGTCGCTCCGGCGAAAACAAGTGCAGGATAACCTCGCCGTAATCGGCGAGGATCCAGCCGTCGCGAGAATCCCCCTCCAGCCGAGGGCGCAGGGGGTATTTGCCCTTAACCGCATCCTTCGAGGCTTTTGCCAAAGCGTCGAGCATGCGCGGGCTGGTACCAGAACAAATCACAAAATAATCTGCCAGCAAAGAAACCTCGCGAATATCCAGAACAACGATATCCTCCCCCTTCTTCTCCTCCAGCGCATTCACGATAGTGCGAGTGAGTTCAAACGTATCCAAAAACACCTCTCCCAAATCTGGTCGCGGTCATCCGCCTAAAGGGGCGCTGAACATACGGGTATACACGGCTCCCCCGCGCTGCAAATCGCTGCGATACAGGTGAACTTCCGTCAGGCGGGCTACCCCCAGAAAGCCAACTTTACTCGCCAGCAGCGCGTTGCCTACCGCACGCACTTCCGCCGGGGCTGCACCGCGGGAGACGCGCCCCAGGGTGATGTGCGGGGAAAAAGGCCGCTCTTCAGTGGGGTAACCAATACGAGCCGTTTCCCGTTCGATGCACCGCTGAAGCACCTCCAACTCAGAGGGGGCTTCCACGCCAGCCCAGATCACCCGCGGGCGGCGCGGATGCGGGAAAGCGCCCACTCCCCCCAGGCTGATGACCATTTCATCGCGCTCAGCCGCTTCGGCGCGAATAATATCGGTGAGCAAATCAAGGTTCGCCAGAGAGACATCCCCCAGAAATTTAAGGGTCAGGTGCATGTTTTCCGCCGGCACCCAGCGCACAGGGACGTCCCCCATCTGAGCGTGCAAATCTTCCGCCAGTTTGACCAGGCGTGCCTGCAAGTCGGGAGGAATGTCAACGGCAATAAAAGCCCGCACAACGCTCATAGAGTTTCTTTCATGGTCTCATCCAGCATGTTTCAACACCGAGTGTACCGCGTCACGCAACTGGCGAAAGGAAACCGGCTTGGCAAGGTAGATTGACGCGCCAGCCTCAATGCCCGATTCCACGTCATTGGGCAGCCCCATAGCAGAGACCATCACGACCGGGATAAGACTCAAGCGTTCGTCCCGACGCATGCGGCGCAACAGTTCCAGTCCGGATTGGCCCGGCATCATTCGATCGAGGATAATCACGTCTGGCTGCAAGGCGACGATGTCATCCAGGGCAACCTCACCGCTGTAAGCCTTCTCCACAACAAAACCGCTCAGATGCATCATCTCAGCGAACATCTCGATGGTATCAGGCTCGTCCTCGATCACCAGTATGCGCTTGCGTCCATCCGTCATGTACAGCACCTCCGGTATGCTGGCGCGCCTGAGCGCAATAACGTTTTCTATTGTAACCCAAAAACTCCTGACCTCAATGGCCCTTTCGTGAAACTCGCTGGACACCTGGCCTTAGCCAGCTGTGCTGGCTACTCCAACGCCAGCAGGCGTTGATAGTCCTGGGGGGTATCCACATCCAACAGCGCGGTCGGATCATGCCAGCGAACCCACTCCACCGCATAACGCTGGAAAAGACGGCGAGCGCCCTCATCGCCGCTGAGAGCGGCAAATTCCCCAAAGGTTTCTCGGTCAAAGAGCACCGGGTGACCGCGTTCGCCATCCACCAGCGGGGCGACGATGGCGCTTCCGGAGCGGGCGTGAGCTTCGACCAATTGACACACCAGCGGGAC
Organism: Anaerolineales bacterium; assembly: GCA_015485245.1. Classification (GTDB taxonomy): domain Bacteria; phylum Chloroflexota; class Anaerolineae; order Anaerolineales; family UBA11858; genus J130. The sequence continues at coordinate 1,749 of WFTY01000220.1, forward strand.
CGGAATCTGCGGCTGATCTGCCAGGAAGAACATCGCCGCGCCGCTGCCTTTCGGCACCGCTTTTAAACCCCTCTGCACCGAGGTGCTCTGCCCACGCGCCCACTCCGGGTTGTGAATCAACTGCACCGGCAAATCGGCCAGGGCAAGGCGTAGTTGCGGAGTATGCTCGCCTCCCACAACCACCACAGGCGACAATCCTGCACGCCAGGCCGTGTGTGCCGCGTGCCACACCAGCGGCCGTCCTCTCCAAAGAAGCAATTGCTTGGGTTGTCTACCAAATCGTTCACTCCGCCCTGCAGCCAGGACGACTCCGGCGACCGGTTCATAACGAGCGAAGACGGTTTCCTGCTTCAGGGAGGCCACCAGCACGGCGTGATACGCATCCAGCAAAGACCCGGCCAGCTCCCCGCCGAGGGCCTGCAATTCGGGCGTGTCGGCCTGGTTGAGCAGAGCGATGCGTCGCGCCGCGGAGGGGATGCCTTTCAAGCCGCCTTTAGGGTGAGTCAACACGGCCGCCAGAGCCTCCACCCCAATCGGCCGACCAGGTTGCATCCCAGATAACGCGGCGAAGCGTTCTGAGCGATGCACCCATCGAGACGTCAAGGGCTTCCCCAGGGCAGCAAGCCCGGCCACGACGACTACGGCATCCACAAAAGGGGGCACAACTGGTTCATAGGCCGCAGGCGCTTTGAGCGGTCGCTGCCGCGAGCCGTCCGCCTCGACCAACAACGGCAGGGAATGATAGCCGCAAAACTGCCCTAACCACTCCATCGCGGCTTCCCCCAGGCCGCGAGTGCGTTCGCCGTCAAAATCGCCAGTGACCAGGATACGCCCCTTCCAGGGAAGACTCTCCAAC
>WFTY01000221.1 GCA_015485245.1 Anaerolineales bacterium
ACAGGTCGACCTTGCCCGCCTCGATGCGCGAGACGTCCAGCAAATCATTGACCAGCACGTTCAGCCGTTCGGTGTTCTCGCGCACCACGTTGAGGAAACGCACCTGCTGCTCCGAAAGCTCGCCCGCCGCGCCCATCAACAGGACTTCAACATACCCCTTGATCGAGGTCATCGGCGTGCGCAGCTCATGGCTTACCGTGGCAACAAATTCCGATTTCAGGCGATCCACCTCCACCTCGTGGGTGATATCACGGAAGATCGAGACCGTGCCCAGAAACTCCTTCTTCATACGCACGGGAGCGAGATGCACCGCCACCACGCGTTGATCGTCGAGGGTAATCTGTTCGGCATAGGTATCGCCCACCCCGGCCCGTCCGGGTTGCGCCGACCAGGCGGCGATGGTATCCAACCAGGATTGCGCCGCCGACCCAAACAAGCCGCGAAAACTCTCCAGCGATTTGCCGATCACCTGCTCACGACGGAGGTTCAAAATGCGTTCGGCCGAATCGTTAAACAACGTGATGGTGCTCTCGCTATCCGTCACCAACACACCATCGGCAACCGCCTCCAGGATCGCGCGCGAGCGACTGGTTTCCACCTGTTGGTTGCGCAGCATCTCGCCCAGTTGCTCCGATTGCTGACGGATGAGGTTGAACAATTCAGCATTATTAATAGAAACCGCGATCTGATTAGCGGCTGCCTGGGCCATCTCCAATTGATCGGCGGTAAAGCGACCCTCACGACGATGGAACAGCAGCATGACTCCCTTCATCTCCTCGCCAACCAGCAAGGGTACGCCGATGGCGCTGCGATGCTCCAGATTTTCCACTTCCTCGCGCAGCCAACGCGCATCCTCCAAGATATTGTGCAACAAAACACCGCGGCGGTGTTCAAAGATCCACCCCGCCAAGCCGCTGTCCAGCGACAACTCCGTCTGCCGCCCTCCCACCGGCGGGGGATCGGTGTACCCCAGAGCGGCGCGGTAATAAAACGTCCTCTCGCCGGGGCGCGCCAGCAAAATGGTGCTTTGCTCCGCCCCGGTGATATCGTTGAGCACCGCCAGCGTGCGGTTGAGCACATGGTCTAAATCCAGGCTGGCAGAAAGTTCGTGCATGATGCGCAACAAAGATTGCGCCCGGTAGTGCTCACGCTCCAGCTGGCGCGTCCGCTCCTCCACGCGAGCTTCCAGCTCTTCCGTAAGCTGACGCGTACGGGCAAAGAGGCCAGCGTTCTGCAACGCCACCGCGGCCTGGTTGCTGAAGATGCGCGCCAGCTCGACCTCCGCGGAGGGGAAACGCTCCTCCCCGGAAGAATAGATCAACACGTATCCCTGCACGCTCTCCCCAACCACCAACGGCAACACCAGCAAAGCAGCCACCTGCCGAGCCATCAGGAAAGGCATCAGCGGCTCCAAAAGGGTCTCCTCAGCAACCTTCTGGCTGGCGAACACCCCCAGGGATTGCGCCAGATGCTCGAAAATAGGCGCCGCGGGGAGCACTGCAGGCAAGCTTTCCTCCACCGCCGGGGTTTCGTAACGTAATTGGATCTCGTCCTCCTGAGGAAGGAGCGCAGCCACGCCCACCCCGCTGAACACCTGCCTCAGTTCTTCGCACAAAACCTGCAACAGGGCATCAACATCCAGCGAACGGGCAATACTCTCGGAAAACTGGTTAATCATCGCCAGACGGCGAGAGCGCTGATCCAGCTCTTCGGTGCGCTCCAACATCTGGCGATAGAGGCTGGCGTTTTCCAGCGCCACGGCAGCCTGATTGGCAAAGGTCAGAAAGATTTGCTGCTGCTCCGGAGGGTAATAATCGAACTCGCGCTTTTCCACCACCAGCACGCCCTTCATTTCCCCTTGCGAGGAAAGTGGAGCCGCCAGCCAGCTGAGGCGCTCGGCCTGATCACCGGGGAAACGTTCATCAGCGCGCACGTCCGGCACATATATCGGTTCACCGCTGGCCAGCATAGCCGCGAAAATCTGGCTGTCCTCCACCGCGGTGGTCAGGCCAATCAACTCCTCGGAGCGATCGAAACCGCGCGCCGCATCGATGACCAGATCATCTCCCCGGCACAGCCACAGGGTCGCAGCATCGTAGGGCAGCACATCCGCCAGCGCGTCCAGCAGCGTCGCGGTCAGCGCGCTGGCCTGGAATTGCGCCGTGATGGCTGCCGAAGCCTGATTCAACGCCTGCAACTGGGCGGCGCGCTGCTCGGCCGCTTGGTAAAGGCGCAGGTTCTCCAGGGTCAGCGCGGCCTGACGGGCCAGCGAGGCCACCAGCATTTGCTCGTCGCCGGGGAAGGCGTGCGTGATCTCAAAGTTATCCAACACCAGCACGCCGAGCGTTTGCTGCTCCGCGGTCAACGGCACCAGCAGACTGGACAGAGGGAGTTTTTCTCCCAAAGCTTCCTGGTAATGCAACAATGCTTCCCGCCCCAGATTATAGTGAGCGGCGGCGTCCACCTCGCCCACACGCTGCGCCGTCCGCTGTTCATAGGTTTCCCGCACCAGGTTCGAACCGGTGGAAAAATCCACCTTCCGCAGCGCCGCAGCGCGCCCATAGCCGCGCGCCAGCCGCGGGCGCAGCGCCCCATCCGCTTCGCGCAGGACCACCATGCCCGCCTGCGCCGGGTGGACGATCTCCAGCGCGCTGTTGAGCAGGCTCTCCAACACCTCATCGGCGCTCAGGCCACTCAGGCGGCGGCTGAACTCCAACAAAAGATGGATATCACGCAGCTGCTGGCTGGTGCTGGTAAGCAGATCAAGGCCATCCAGGGCGGCCGCGGTCTGCGAGGCCAGCAAGGTCAGCAAGCGTTCACCGCCCAGATCGAACTCCTCATCGCCTTCCTGCCAGACCCCCAACACAGACAACGGGGCCGAGGTCTGGGGAAAAACCGGCAGGCAAATAAAAGCATCCGCATGCAAGGCCTGTAATAACGGCGAATCGCGCCAGGTCTCGTCAGCGAGCAGGTCGGCCACCAGCAAGGGCTTTCGCTCCTGGATGCTGTGTAACAAGGGGTTACGCTGCCCCAGCAACGCCTCAAGGTTGCTCTCAGCGGTTGCCTCGCCATACAACCTCAACGCCGGAGGTCGCCCCCGCGGCGCTTCCAGCAGAACCACGCTGTTGAAGTCCATAGCAGCCAGCAATCCATCTCCGAGGGCGTCGAGGGTCGCCTGTTTCTCTGGCTGGCGGGCGATTGTTTCAATCAGGCCAAACAGCGCTTCTGTGCGCATCGGGTCAAGACCACTTCCCCGTCCGGCGGTGACCTGAAGGTCGTGTGTCTCCGCTTTGAGATCAGCCACCTGCCCTTCAAGGCGCACAAACAATTGGTGTTCAACGAGCAGGTGGGCGATCTGCCGGGCGTAGTCGGCGAGCAATTCCAGGTTGTAACGACTGGCAACGGCCGTCTCAACGAGCGGCGCAGCGACAAGGATGCCCGCCGGAGCAGCAGAATCCCCCAAAGGATGGAGCAACACAGC
>WFTY01000222.1 GCA_015485245.1 Anaerolineales bacterium
CCTGCTTATCCTCCCCCTGGCACTGCTGACCGCCTGCCAGACCGCGCCTGCCCTGAGCCAAGTCGAAATCGAAAGGCCCGCCCCAACCGCGCTGACGACGAGTGCCCCGCCGCCTGCCCTCACCGCTCCCACCTCTACCAGCTCTCTCGCGGACACAGCCACGCCAGAACCGCCCACCCCCACAGCAGTGCCCACCGCAACGGTCACACCGGCACCACCGCGCACCGAGCTGCTCTTCACCGGAGTGATCGTGCCGGCGCGTTGCGTCCAGGCGGAAATTGACGCCCGCGGCGAGGCCGATTACCTCTACGCCGATGTGCGCGCCATCATCGAAAAAGCCGATCTAGCCATCGGCACGCTCAACGCCGCCCTGAGCGATTACCCGCCGCGCACCGGTTGCGTATCCACCTTTGTGCTTGTTGGCGGCTCGATCAACGCCGACGCGATGGCCAGCGCCGGATTCGACCTGGTAAGCGCCGCCACCAACCACATCAAAAACTGTGGCCTCACCAGTTGCGGCGACCGCGCTTTCCTGGACACGCTTGCCAACCTGGAGCGCGTCGGCGTCACGCCCATTGGCGCCGGGTTGAATCTGGCAGACGCGTTGCAGCCGGTGGTGGTCATCCAAAATGGCATCCGCTTTGGGTTTGTCTCTCTGGGGGAAGTGGAACCCAACGCCTTTGCCGACGAAGACACCCCCGGCATCGCCGTATTGACAGAGGAGAACCTGCGCTCCGCCATCGCCGCCGCCCGCGCCGTCTCCGACGTAGTCATCGCCATGCCGCATTGGGGGCCGGATTACGCCGAAGTGCCCAACTACCGTCAACTGGAATTCGCTCAAGTCGCCGTGGACGCTGGAGCCGACCTGGTGATCGGCAATCACGCGCATGTCATTCAGGGAATGCAAACCCTGGACGGCGTGCCCGTGTTCTACGGGTTGGGGAGTTTCGTCTTCGACCAGGACTGGTCACGCGAGACCCAACAGGGGATCATGGTGCGAGTGCGCTTTCTGGGAACACAAATCGAAGGCTACGATGTCATCCCCGTACACATAGACGGCAATGGGCGCGTGTACGTGGCATCCGCTGAAGAAGCCGCCGAAATCCTGGGGCGGTTCCGCGAGATCAGCGCCAGGATCCCCTAAACGGCTGGTGGCGGGACGCTGTACGCCGCCACCGGAACACTGCTCCTCAGTCCCTCACCCAGAGCAGCGATCGCGCCCCCCACACCAGCCCAAAAATCGCCGTCGAGGTCAACACAATGGCCGAGCCGGAAGCAATGCTGAGGTAATACGAAGCGTACAACCCCACCACACCGGCCAGTGAAGCCAGGGCAGCGGCCAACGCCATCATCACCGCCAGTCGGTGAGTGAGCAGATACGCCGTCGCCGCCGGAGTCACCAGCATGGCGACCATCAACGCCACCCCCACCGTTTGCAGGGCAACCACAATCGTCACCGCGATGACCACCAACAGCAGAAAATCCAGCAGACGCACCGGCAGGCGCAGCGTCGCTGCCAGGATGGGATCAAAGGAAAGCACCATGAATTCCTTGTAAAACGCCCAGATAGTCAGCAGCACCAACCCGCCGAAGAAGCCCATCCGCCAGAGATCGTCCGCCTGTACGCCAAGCACATTCCCAAAGAGAAAGTGCGCCAGGTCTACCGAATAGCTGCGCACGGTGGAGATCAACGCCACCCCCAGCGCGAACGTCCCGGCGAAGATGATGCCGATGGCGGTATCTTCCTTGATCTTGGTGTTGCGGCTGATCGCACCGATGCCCAGCGAACTGAGGATCGCCGTCACCAGCGCCCACCAAAAGAGCGAACCGCGCCGGCCATCACCAAGCAGATACCCCACGGCGATGCCCGGCAAAATCGCGTGCGCCAGCGCATCGCCAAAGAAAGCCATGCCGCGCAGCACAATATACGTCCCCACCACCGCGCACACCACGCCCACCAGCACAGCGGCGACCATGCCGCGCACCATAAAAGCATATTGCAAAGGAGCCAGAATCACATCCATCATCGGGGTTCACCAGCATGCCGGCCCTCATCGCAACAGGTATCCCCTAAAGCGAGCGTCCCCTCCCCGGTTTCCACCAGCCGCAGGTGGCCGCTGTAGGCGTGCAGCAGGTTCTCCGGGGTAAGCACCTGTACGGCAGGGCCAAACCCCACCAGCTGACGATTCAGCAGCAAAACGGGATCAAAATGCCGGGCGGCGATTTCAAGATCGTGCAACGAGACCAACACAGTCACCTCTTGCTGGCGCAAAGCATCTAAAATAACGAAAACATCCTCCTGCGATTGCACGTCCAGGCCGCTCAGGGGTTCGTCCATCAGCACCAGTTCGGCCTCCTGCGCCAGCGCGCGGGCGATGAACATGCGCTGCTGTTGCCCGCCAGAAAGCTGGCTGATCTGCCGGTCGGCAAGGTCGGTCAGGTTGACGGTTTCCAACGCCTGGTGGACGCGCTGGTGATCCTCGCGCCGCGGGTTGCGGAACAACCCCATGCGCCCCACACGCCCCATCATCACCACATCCGCCACCCTGACGGGAAAGCGCCAGTCCACCTGGTTGCGTTGCGGCAGGTAAGCAATGCAGATGTGTCCTCCCGGCTCATGTCCAAAGACGTCGACCTTTCCATCGTCAGGGGACAGCACCCCGGCGATCACCTTAAGCAACGTGCTTTTGCCAGCGCCGTTTGGCCCTACCACGGCCAGCCGGTCGCCACGGTGCAAACTAAAACTGATGCCCTCCAACGCCACACGCCCATCATAGGCCACGCGCAGGTCTTGCACGCGGAGAACAGGAATATCCGAGGGGTGCGGCGCGCGCTGCTTGCTCCAATGGCGCGAGGTGCGCTGTAATTCGCTCAGGATGGTCACACCAGGCTCCTTTTCCCTGTCATAGGCGCAGTCATTTCAACGCTTCCACAATCGCGCCGGTATTGTATCGCATATAATCCAGGTACGTCGGCGCTTCACCATCCGGCGCGCTCAGCGAACCAGTATAGAGAAAGACCAGCTCCACGCCCGTATCGCCAGCGACGCGCTCCGCCAACGAGGGGTTGACCGTGTTGCCCACAAAGAGCGTCGTCACCCCCAGAGACTGGATGGCGTCCTCCAGCGCGGCCAGTTCACGCGCCGAGGGCGCGGCCAGCGTGCTGTAGCCAGGGATCAGCGCGCCGACTTGCTGAAATCCATAAGCGGCGGCGAAGTAACCAAACACGGCATGGTCGGTGACCATCTGCCGGTTTTCCGGGGGAATCTGGGCGACCTGCTCACGAATCCAGGCGTCCAGCGCCTCCAGCTCGGCCTGATAACGTTCCGCGTTGGCCTGGAATTCCAGCGCGTGTTCCTCATCGAGGGCGCTCAACGCCCCGGCGATTTCCTGCACCCAACGGATCACGTTCCGCGGGTCTGTCCAGACGTGAGGGTCGCCTTCTTCCTCAACATGATCGACATCCGCGCTTTCCAGCAGCGCCAGAGGGGCCGAAAGATCCACCACGCGATCCTGCGATCCCGCGCTCTCCAGCAACGGGGCGAGGAAGACCTCAAACCCCGCGCCGTTGATGAAAATCACATCGGCTTCGGCCACACGGGCGATATCCTGCGGCGTCGGTTCGAAGTTGTGCGGGTCACTGCCCACTGGCAGCAAGACGTTCAAAGCAATCCATTCGCCCCCCACTTGAGCGACCACGTCGCCCACGATTGAAGTGGTAGCGACCACGCGCAACGGAGCATGCTCCCCGACAGGTGCAGCCGGTGCTGCGGCGCACCCCGCCAGCAGAAGCGCGGCGCCGAGCAACAAACACCCCAATCCGAATATATGCAGCGGGTTGAATCTTTTTCCAAGCATCACCAATCACCTGAGTGTCCAAAGGAAAATGGGCGCAATAATGCGCCCATCAAATTCATCTTGCAGAGAAGTGGGGGACTACCCTCCCGGCGTGGGAGTGAGTGTGAAGATCGCGCCGGGGGTGGTCTCGGCGGCGGTCTCTTCGGTGGTCGCAGCGGTGGGGACCGGCGTCACCAGGTTAACGCGCACCTCGATCACCTGCCCAACGTAGATGCTATTGGGGTTATCTGCCAGCGCCTCGTTGCGCTTGAGGATATCTTCCACCGTGCTGTTGAACTTAATCGCGATCCCATCCAGTGTGTCGCCTGGCTGAATAGTATATTCCACGCGCGTGCCGGGCGGCAGGTCTTCCGGCAATGCCGTTGGCGTGGGCAACTCAGTCCCCGGCGGCGGCACCAGGATCTCATCCCCTACTTTGATAATCGGGTTGAGCGGATCCAGCCCCAGACGTTCGCGGTTGACCTCAATCAGCACCAAAATATCCACATCAAACTGTTCGGCAATCGAGAAAAAGCTATCGCCTTCTTCCACCACATAAATAAATGGGCCCGACATGGTCGGCGTCAGGCTGGGTTCCAGCGTATCGGTCGGCGGCAGAGGGGTGGGACTGAGCGTCGGCGTGGCGCTCGGCGGAACAGGGGTAGCCGTCAAAGTCGCCGTCGGTGTAGGCGTATCCGAAGCCAGCATACCGGCGATATCCAGTGTAGGCGTTTCCGCGCCGGTAACCCAGAAAATCAACACACCCGCTCCCACAACCAGCAGCAACGCGGCGAGGACGAGGATTAGCACAGGGGTACGCTCCGATCGCTTCTGCTTTTTGCGATACGAAGCGATGACATCTTTGGGGGACTCTTGTTTAGCCATAGGGTTTCTCTTCACGCAATAGGTTAGAAAAAATCGCGGGGTGGCTGGCTCCGATAGCGAACCTGTATTTCACCCTCCCAAACTGGATTCTACCCCATTTCAGCGGAGATAGCGAATCTGTTATCGCCCCTCCCGCGGGCTTTGCACCTCGCGGGAGGGGGGGCTATGGCAAACGCGTTGTACGCACTACGGAAGCGTAAACACGCCTCGCTTCTGATCGTAATCCAGCGTTTGCACAAATCCCGAACGGATCTCAATCTCATCTGCAAAGACTTCCCGCCAGTTCACCCCATCATCCATCAACCAGACGCGCACCTGGTGCTGGCCAGGCGGGAGCCAGAACATCTCCACCCCGTAGATGATCCCCTCCTCGCGCAACCCGCTCGGTTTGTAGGTGTGCTCCGTCACCGGCGCATCATCGATCTGCACGCGCACACGCACGGGAAATCGCTCCGCTCCCAACACCTGCTCAGGCGATACGCCTTGCGGCAGCTTGGCCTGAATCTCTGGCGGCAAGGTGGCAGAAGTAGCGATCAACTTTCCGCCATGCGTGATCTCCAGACGCAGCATACCCTGATCCGGCGGCGAGGCAGCAACAGTCCAGTGAGGGATCAACGAAAAGCCAAACAGCAGGCTGACCAACAACAAGCCAATCGCCACCGAGGGGAAAGCATGACGGCTGGAGATCAGCTTAAAGCCCTTGATCTTCCGCCGTTCGCCGGCTTCTTCTTGATCCGAGCCACCGAGCAGGGAGACCAGCCGGCGATGATCGCCGGGGGCTGCCTCCAGCCAATGAACGCGCCCGCGCAGCGATTTGCGCCGTTGCAACCGCCCCAGACGCTCATCCAGCCACTGCGGCCCTTCTCGAAAGGCGCAATCGTCCGAGGGGCAGCTCAACACAACCACCGAGCGGGCCCCCTCATCCAGACACTCCCTCACCCACTTGGCATGCAGCATTCCCGCGCAGGGCAGCGAACAGGTCAACACGCCTTCCTGATCCGCGCTCAGCTCTCCCGCCGCCGTGTGTCGCTGGCAGGAAAAGATCACCGCAGGCGCAACGCCCGCGGCGCGGCGATCCGCCAGAGAACGCTTTAACCCGTCCATCAACATACTGATGGTCAATTCGAGCAAATTGATTCCCTCGGTGGGACAGGCCCCCACACACACGCCACATCCCGTGCACAAATCTGGTTGGACCACCGCCACCGCCTGCCCGGCCTCATCGCCCTTGCGGGCCACCATCTCAATAACGCCATAGGGACATTGCAAAGCGCAGTAAGTACAGCCCGTACACAGTTCCTCGTTGATGATGGCCGGGCCTACCGACCGCCCACGCAGCAGCCAGGGAAAAGCGGTCAACACGCTAAACAACAAAATCGAAAAACCCCAGAAAACCGGCGTCCCCCAGCGAGTCGCCAGCGGCAGATAACCCAGATACCAGCCATCAATCTTCAACACCCCAACCAGGCGACTGAGGTCTGCAGGGAGGGTGGAGCTCACAGGGGCAATCAACGCGAACACAGCCAGGATCGCCGTCGTCCCTATCATCAACCAGCGCGGCGACCACAGCCGGACGCGCTGCATTCGCATCACATGGATCAACACCCCTAAGATAACCAAAAGTGAGAGGAAGACGTGTAGAAAGAGGACGATCACAAAAAACATGAATGCCTTGGAAGCCGCCTCGGGGCTGATGAAGGTCATCGCCACTGGGCCGCCCAGCAATTCAATGGCATACTCGGTGATCCACTGCGCGCCTTGATCCCACACCAGCCAGTAGCCCATCACACCGATCACCCAGAAGAGCGCCAGCAACACCCAGCCAGAGACCCACGCCAGCCAGCGGCTGCCCCAGAAGCTATCGTTCAAAAACGACTTGAGGGCATGCAGCAAAGCCGTCACCATCAGCGCATCCGAGGCATAGCGATGGATGCTGCGCAGCAAAGACCCCAGCCAGGTCGAACTCATCCAGGCGACGGTCTCAAAAGCGCGCTCCGTGCCAGGGCGGTAAAACACCGTCAGGTACACGCCTGTCACCGCGATCACGATTAACAAAAAGATGGTCAGCGTACCCACATGGTAGAGGGGGTTGTACTTTGATGTGCTCCAGCGGTTGAAGAAAGCCTCGCCGCGCACCCAAGTTTTTTCCAACGCCCGCAGAGGACGTCGCTTTAAGTAGGGCAATTTTGCTACCATTATTCGTTCGCCTTCTTAAATTAAATCTGATCAGGACCGGCTCTCCACCAACCCTGCCCGCCGGTTTAAGGATGAAGCACCGCGCGCCGTAAACGCAAGGCGTTACCGGTGACAATCAGGCTGCTGGCGACCATGGCAATCGCAGCCAAAACAGGCTGCAAATGCCCGCTCACCGCCAGCCCCAGACCAATAACATTGTACACAAAAGCCCAGGCCAGGTTTTGACGCACTTTCTGCATCGCCAGCCGCGCCAGCGCGATGATGCGTGGCACCGCCCGCAAGTCATCGCCCAGTAGGATGACATCAGCAGCGGCGCGAGCCACGTCGGTGCCATGGCTGAGGGCCAGCCCCACAGTCGCCGCGGCCAGTGCCGGGCCATCATTGATGCCGTCGCCAACCATACCAACCGGCTCCGCAGCGGCTTGCAGGCGAGCTACCTTATCCTCCGGGCGTTGCTCGGCGTACACCGGCACTCCCAGCAGCTTTTCCCAGCGCTCCCCGGCCGCGGCGTCATCGCCGGTCAGCACCGCCACCGGCAGCGACATCGCCTGCAACTGCCGCACGGTTTCAACCACTTCGGGGCGCGTCTGCTCTCCCAGGCCCAGCAAGCCGGTCACTTTACCCTGCCAACCGGCATAAACCACACTCAAACCCTGTTGGCGCCATTCCGCCGCTGTGGCTTCCAGGGTTTCAGAAAGCTCCAGCCCCTGGGCCTGCATCAAACGCTGGTTGCCCACCCACAACGTGGTGCCAGCCACCTCCCCACTCACGCCCTGGCCCGGCAAGGCCCGGAACTCGCGCACGGTGTCAAAATCCAGGCCCCGCTTCTGTGCTGCGGTGACCACAGCCTGCGCCAGAGGATGCTCCGAAGGCCGCTCGACCGTAGCCACCCGCGCCAGGAAAGAGTCAGCTCCCAGGCCATTGTTAGAGGCCCAGTATTGTACCTCCAGTGGAAGCCGGGTGAGGGTGCCAGTTTTGTCGAAATACAGCCGCCGCACACGCGCCAGGCGTTCCAGCGCGTCTGTGCCTCGCAGGATAACGCCCTCCTCGGCGGCGCGCCCCAGCGCCAGCCACAACGTCAACGGCGTGGCCAGCCCCAAAGCGCAGGGACAGGCGATCAGCAAAACCGAGAGTGCATGCATCAAACCGATCTCGACGCCCGCGCGCCCACCCCAGTAAACAAACGTCCCCGTCGCCAGAGCGACTGCCACAGGCACCATCCAGGCCGCCAGCTTGTCCGCCAGCCGCTCCAGAGGCGAACGCTGCCAAAGCGCCTGATGCAGCATGCGCCCGATCTGACCGGCAACCGTCTCCGCGCCCACCGCGGTGGTAATGACCTCAAAGGCCCCGTCCAGGCTGACTGTGCCGGCGAGCACCGCATCGCCAGGCCGATGCGTGATCGGCTCCGGCTCGCCGGTCAGCAAACTTTCGTCCACATCCCCCTCGCCCACAGCGACCAGCCCATCCACAGGGAAACGCTCTCCAGGACGCACCAGCACCCGCGCGCCCCGAGGAAGCTGGTCAACCGGAACACGCTGCTCCCCTTCGGCGGTAAGCCAGGCCGCCTCCTGGGGGATGCGCTCCCAAAGCTTCTCCAGCGCCTGGTTGCCTGCTTTTTGTGCGCGCATTTCCAACCAATGCCCCACCGTCACCAGGAAAAGCAACAACGAGGCGGTGTCGAAATAAACGTGATCCACCCCCAGGATCAGATTACGCAACGAAAGCCCAAAAGCAGAAAAAGCCCCCAGGGCAATCAGGGTGTGCATATTGGGTCGCCCGCGCAGCAAGCTGGCCATCCCGGCGCGCAAAATGGGAAACCCCAAGATCAGCATCAGGGGAAAAGCGCCGAGCAACAAAATCACCTGGAAGAATTCAGCCAGCGAGGCCGCTCCCGGCGATTCCCACCACCCCAACCATTCACGGGCATAAAGGGAAAGACTGATGAGCATAACGTGCATGGAGAGAACCCCGCCAATGAGCAGGCGCGTGAGCAAAGCGTCTTCTTCATCGTAGGGCTCATCGCCCGGCAGCCAGGCCCGATAACCGACTTTGCGCACCTGACGGGCGACCTTGCGGGGATTAGTGCGCCGGGGATCGAACGTGATCTGCGCCTCGCGCTGAATGAAACTGACTTCGGTGGATTGCACCCCCGGCGCGCGGCGCAGGGCTTCGTTAATCAGCCAGGCGCAAGAGGGACACCACAAGCCTCCCAA
>WFTY01000223.1 GCA_015485245.1 Anaerolineales bacterium
AGACCGAACAATGTAAACCCACCATGGGCGATTCCTGCCCCTATGGGTTTGTGTTTGACGCTTACACCGAACGCTGTACCCCGACGACCTTCACCGCATCCTGTGGCGAGGGTGGCTATTACAACACCGAATTGGGTTGCTGCTCATCGTACACACCCAACAGCGGGTGCCCGGTGGGGACGGTTTATGATGTCGAACTGGGCGTCTGCCAGCCGCAATCCGGAAGCAACGGTGAAGTCGCCTGCCCGGATGGGTACTTCTTCAACGATGAGCTGGAAACCTGCATGCCCTCGTTTACCTTCGGCCCATCCCTGGCCGGCATGACGCTCCAGTGTCCATCGGGGACGTATCTGGACCAATACAGCGGAGGCTGTACTCCTACCGCATCCACGGAAAATGGCGACGATTGCCCCTTTGGCTACTATTTTGACAACGCCAGCGAGCAATGCCTCTCCACAGGCGATAGCTGTCCTGTGGGAACGTACTTCGACGAACGCACTGAACAATGCCTCCCCACCAGCGGCGAATCGAGTGGCTGTGCGAATGGGTACGCTTACAACGGATGGTATGGTTGCTGCGCCCCGCAGAACGATGGCGGGCGTGAAGGCTGCCCGGAGGGCTACTATTACGACGATGGCCTGGGCTACTGCGCCCCGCCGTCGCAGGATGGGGAATGCGCTGAAGGTTACTACTATGACACGGAGTTGAATCGTTGCCTCTCCACCGGCGATGGCGAGCTGACGCTCTGCCCCTCCGGACAGGTGTACGATGCCGGATTGGGATACTGCTCCCCTGTGCCGCGCTCAGGACAATGCCCTGAAGGGTATTTCTTCTCCACGGCGTTCAACAACTGCGTCTCGGTCAAGGACAGCTCTCCCGGCAGCGGCAACGATTGCCCGGAAGGCTACTTCTTCGACACCAGCAGCGAGACTTGCGTGCCCAACGAGCAGAACACGGGCGACAGCTGCATCACAGTGACCTGGGTAGTGGAGTCGTGCCCCACCCCCACCCCGCTGACCTGCGGGCCAGGTGAGAAGTATGACTTTGGTGCACAGAAATGTGTGGAAAAGCCAGAAAAGGAGTTTAGCTGCCGTGATTACACAGACGCCCAAAGCTGCAATGCCGACCCACGATGCAGCTGGGATTTCGACACCTGTTATCCATAAATAAATCGCTTACACTGGCAGCCACAGAATGGCTGCCAGTTGTTTTTTCTTGACAAAGGTACCCACCAGTGCTACACTACTCCCTACCGACCGGTCGGTAGGGAGTAGTGCTTTATGACCAACAACCGCGAACACATCCTCGAAGCCGCGGCTCAAATTTTCAGCCAGAAGGGCTATCATGCCACCTCGATGCAGGACATCGCCAACGCGGTGGCCCTCAAGAAAGCCAGTCTGTATCACCACATCACCAGCAAACAGGAGATTTTGCTCGCCATCCTCGATCAGGCCCTCGACCTGTTGACCGGGCAAATTGGCGAAGCGGTGAACGGCGATGCCTCCGCGCCGGAGCGCCTGCGCCTGGCGATGCGCGCCTACCTGCGCACGCTGGCCAGCCATCGCCAGCTTGCCGCTGTTTTGCTGCTGGAGTACCGCTCCCTCTCTCCCCCGCTTTACCAGCGCCACGTTCAGCGCCGTGATCGCTTTGAGCAATTGTGGCGCGGTTTGTTGGAAGAGGGCGTCACCCGCGGTGAGTTCCGCTGCCCCGACCCGGCTCAGGCCGCGCGCGCCCTGCTGGGCATGATGAACTGGACAATCACCTGGTATCGCCCCGACGGGCCTTCCACGCCCGAGGAGATCGCCGATCAGTACGTCGATCTGCTGTTGAATGGCTTGCTGGCCGAAGCGTGATTCTCGCCATGACACGCCACTCCGCCTCACCCCACGCTGAACGCCGACAGGTGCGCGTTTTTGAGAGCGACGTCGGCGCGCGCGTCGCCCGCCTTCCCTTGCAAGCCTTTCCCGATTTCTGGGTATATGCCTATCTGGTGCTGGTGGAGGATTACCGCGTGCTGATTGATTGCGGCTCCGGCTTTCACCACAGCAACGCCGATCTGGAAGCCGGTTTGCAGATTGCCGGGGAGATGCTGGGCGTTCCACTGAGCCCGAGCGCGCTCACGCACATTCTCATCACGCACGGACATATTGACCACTTTGGCGGCCTCTCTTACCTGCGCGAGCGAAGCTCAGCCCGCATTGGCGTCCACGAGCTTGATCTGCACACACTGACGCACACCGAAGAACGCCTCAACCTGGTCGCCCGCCGGCTGCACACCTTCTTCGCCGAGGCGGGGGTCAGCCCCGAACACATCCCCCAATTCATCGCCACGTATAAGCTTGGCAAGCTGGATTACCAACCCGTCACGGTGGATTTTACATACGAGGCCGCTGGGATGTCCCTCGGCCCCTTTAAGATGCTCCATACGCCAGGGCATTGCGCCGGTCATGTGGTCATCCGCCTGCACGACCTGCTCTTCTCCGGCGACCAGGTGCTCTCCGAGATCACCCCTCATCAGTCCCCTGAGCAGGTACACCCCTATACCGGTTTGCGACATTACCTGGACGCGCTCAAAACACTGAAACACTGGGCGGGTGACGTTCGCCTGACGCTGGGGGGACATAACCCGCCGATCGAAAATTTGCCCGCGCGCATCGCCGCGATTCAGCAGGCTCACCAGAACGCCTGGACGCCATACTCGCGCTGCTGGAAAAGCCGCATACCGTGGCCGAGGTTTCGAAAGCGCTCTTCGGGCGCACCCATGGTTACAACATCCTGCTGGCTCTGGAAGAGGCCGGCGCGCACGTGGAGTATCTCTATCAGATGGGATTGCTGGAGATCGCCAACCCGGACGAACTCTCCGCCAACGGCGAGCGACCGACTCCCATCCGCTACCGTTGCCTGCCCCCGGCCCAATGACCACTGCGACCAACCAGATTAACTGACCAACTATAAGGAGGCCCCTATGTATTCTTTCCAACCTTCGGAAGAACAGCAGATGCTCATCGAGGCGATCAAACGCTATGCGATGGACGATCTGCGCGCCGCGGCGCGTGACGCCGAGGAAGAGGGCCAGCTGCCCCCGGAACTGATCGAAAAAGGCTGGGAGCTGGGCTTCTTACAGGCTTCGATCCCCGAGGCCTACACCGGTTTCGGCGAACGCTCTGCGGTGACTGGCGTGCTTGCCGCCGAAGAGTTCGCCTACGGCGACCTGGCTGGCGCGCTGGCCGTGCTGACTCCCGGCCTGTTCACCACGCCGATTCTGCTGGCCGGAAGCGAGGCGCAAAAGGAGCAGTACATTCCCCCAGTCATCGAGATGGAATGGAAGCCCTACACCGCCGCCCTGATGGAGCCGCACTTCGACTTCGATCCCAACGCGCTGAAGACCACAGCCAGGGTGGAGGGCGATACTTATGTGCTGGAGGGCGAAAAGTGCTACGTCCCCTACGCGGCTGACGCCGAGGCCATGATCGTCTACGCCAGCCTGGAAGGTGTCACCCAGGGCTTTATCATCTCCGCGGGCGCGGAGGGATTGGAAGTTGGCGAGCGGATGAAACTGCTTGGCCTGAACGCCCTGCCGCTTTACCCATTGAGTCTGAAAGGCGTGCGCGTACCGAAAGACAACCGCCTGGGCGGGGAGGCCGGGCATGACTTCGCGCCGATCCTGGCCGCTTCCAACGTCGCCCTGGCAGCGATGGCGGTCGGGGTTTCCCGCGCCGCGCTGGATTATTCGATGGCTTACGCCAAAGAGCGCGAGGTCTTTGGCGTCAAAGTGGCGCAAAAACAGGCTATCGCCTTCATGATCGCCGAGATGGGCACCGCCATCGAAGCCAACCGCTTGCTGGCCTGGGAGGCCGCCTGGATGCTCGATCAGGGGAAGGAAGAAGCCGCCAAACACGCGTATCTCGCTCTCACAGGCGCCATGGACACCGCCATGATGGTCACCGACCGGGCGGTGCAGATCCTCGGCGGCCACGGGTATATCCGCGAGCATCCGGTTGAGCTATGGATGCGCAATGGCCGCGGCTTTGCCACTTTCCGCGGGCTGGCGATCGTTTAGTGACGCGCAGGAGTAAAACCATGATTGACTTTGAAACCCCCAAACCGATAAAGCAGGTATGCAACGTGGTGGAGACCGTCGCCGTCAACATGATGCGGCCGGTCTCGCGCTACTTCGACGAACACGAGCATGAGATCCCCTGGGATTTCATCAACTTCATGCATAACGCTATTCGCTCAATGGGCGGCACATCGATGGCCCCCAAGGAAGAGAAAAGCGCAGAAGAGGGCGGCGAAAAGCGCCCCCCCATCGGCTATCAGCGCCTCGGGCACATGGTCGAAATGCTCGCCTGGGGCGACGCCGGCCTGTACCTCTGCCTGCCGGGCGGCATGCTCGGCTCTGCAGCAGTTGCCGCCGCCGGCTCGCCGGAGCAAAAGAAGCGTTTTCTCAGCCGCTTCATGGGCGAAAAACCGGTCTTCGATGCCATGGCGATGACCGAACCGCAAGCCGGCTCGGACACTTCCGCCATCCGCGCCACGGCTGTGCTGGATGAGGAAACCAACGAATGGGTGCTCAACGGCGAGAAAATCTTCGTCACCGCCGGGCACAAGGCGCTGATTGATTCCGATGGCTTTGTGGTCGTCTGGGCTTCGATCGATCCCTCAGCAGGGCGCGCCGGGATGCGCGCCTTCGTCGTTGAGGCCGGCACCCCAGGCATCAAGGTGACCAAGCTGGAGCACAAACTGGGTATCCGCGTGAGCGACACCGCCGCGATTGTGTTGCAGGATTGCCGCGTGCCCTTCGAGAACATTCTGGGCAGCCCCACGGTGGAGAAGAGCACCAAGGGCTTCAAGGGAGCCATGGCGACCTTCGACGCCACCCGGCCAATTATCGCCGCCCAGGCGGTGGGCATAGCCCGCGCCACGCTGGAACTGCTCAAAGAAGAACTGGAAAAGAACGGCATCACCATTCGCTATGGCCTGCCGCGCCAGAAGCTGACCAACATCGAGCGCGAGATCATCGACATGGAAGCAACACTGCGCGCCGCCTGGCTGTTGACCATCAAGGCGTTGTGGATGGCCGACAATAAAATCCACAATCCCAAAGAGGCCTCAATGGCCAAGGTGTACGCCGGAGATGCGGTGGTCAAGATCACCCAACGGGCAGTGGAACTTCTCGGGCCGCTGGGTTACAGCCGCGAGCTGCTGCTCGAAAAATGGTTCCGTGATGCCAAAATCACCGATCTGTACGAAGGCACCGGACAGATCAATCGTCTGGTGGTCGCCAGGCATATGCTGGGATACCGGGGCAAGGAGTTGCGCTGAACCATGCAGACGGGGAAGGCGCTGCGCCAGTGCCCGGAGTCTCTCTTCCGCACCGCGGTACAATCGGCTTTGCAGAAAATCGCGGGTAAGCCAACGGAAGAAGGAGACGTCTGATGATAAAGAGACTTCGCCGCACGCTGATCGCCGGTATCGGGATCGTTCTGTTGAGCGGGCTGGCTGCCGGGTGCAGCGCTGTGGATACGTTGCTCGCTCAACTCACGCCAGCGCCGGCCACGCGCCCACCGACGAAGACGCCGACCCCCACGCGCACACTGATCACCTTTAACCCGTGGACGCCGACCCCGGAGGGCTACAACTACACCCAACCCGCGCCGACTCGCACTGCCTCGGCGACCTTGCGTCCTACCTGGACGCCGCTGCCCAGCAACACGCCGATCCCCAGCTGGACGCCTTCGCTGACCCTCTCGCCTACCCTCACGCCCTCCCCCACCGCCACGCTGCCGGTGACGCGCTTCCTCTACGAGACATTCTCCGACCCCAAAGCGGCCTGGCTGCAAAGCTCAGGAGCGAACTGGGAGACCTGGATCGACCCCAAGGGCGTGTACACAATGGAGGTCGACGGAAGCAACGTAGAGATCACCAGCAGCCGTTCGTGGCTGCGCATGGCTGAGGTGCGCATGGAAGCCGACATCGCCGTCAACCAGGGCGAGGGATACTATGGCTTCAGTTGCCGCGACTCCGGCGATACCTACTACACGCTGTTTATCGACTCGGAAGGCAAGTTTGGCCTGGGTCGAACCGTCAACGGCAAAGTGGAGTACCTGCTCCACGCCCCCTCGCCAGCGATTGTCGTCGGGCACGGGGTGTACAACCATGTCGTCGCCGAGTGCCGCGGCAACACGCTGACCCTGTACGTCAACGGCGTGTTGCTCATCCGCCGGGAGATCGAAAAGCTTGGCTCCGGGTATGCCGGGATGATGGCCGGAACCCGCTGGGATCAGCAATACGTCCTGGTGCACTTTGACAACTTTCAGGTCTGGGGCACGCAGGATTTCGCCATCATCACGAATACCCCGGCTCCGGAAACCGCCACAGTAGAACCATGAAGTGAAACTGCGCCTGAGCAGTTCCACTTCCTTAAACGGAACGTGCCAATTCACAGGAGCAGAACATGAACTACCAGATTAACCGAGCCGTCGTGATTGGCTCCGGGACGATGGGAGCAGCGCTGGCAGCGCACCTGACCAACGCCGGGGTGCGCGTCACGCTGCTGGACATCGTCCCCAGCCAGCTCACCGACAAAGAGAAAGCCAGGGGATTAACCCTGAATGACCCCCAGGTACGCAACCGCATCGTCCTCCAGGGGCTGGAGCGGGCGGCCAAATCGCGCCCGGCCAGCTTCTTCGCCAAAGACCTGGCTGAACTGGTGCAAATCGGCAACCTGGAAGACGACTTCGACGTCATCGCCGAGGCCGATTGGGTGCTGGAGGTCATCGTCGAGAACCTGAAGCTCAAGCAGGAATTAATGGCGCGCATCGACGCGGTGCGCCCGGAACGCTGCATCGTCAGCACCAACACCTCGGGCATCCCGGTGACCTCGATAGCTGAGGGACGCTCGCAGGGCTTCCGGCAACATTTCCTGGGCACGCACTTCTTCAACCCGCCGCGCTACCTCAAATTACTGGAGATCATCCCCACGGCGGATACACTGCCCGAAGTGGTGGAGTTCATCAGTCATTTCGGGGAATACCGCCTGGGCAAAGGGATCGTCCCCTGCAAGGATACGCCCAACTTCATCGGCAACCGTCTGGGTTTTGGCAGCGGAGCGTTCGCCCTGCATTACATTTTGGAGAACGGCTACACCGTCGCCGAGGTGGACGCCATCACCGGCCCGGCAATCGGCCGCCCCAAAACAGCCACCTTCCGCCTGGTCGACCTGGTGGGCGTGGATGTTTGGGATCATGTCGGCACCAACCTGGCAGCAGCCATCCCCCATGACGAGCATGCGCTTAAATACCTGAACTCCGAAGCGGCCAACAAGCTAATCCGCACCCTGGTGAAGCGCGGCTGGCTGGGCAACAAGAGCGGTCAGGGCTTTTACAAGATGGTGCGCAAGAACGGCAAGAAAGAGTTCTGGACCCTGAACCTGGAAACACTGGAATACGAGCCGCCGGGAGAGAAGCCGCGCTTTGAATCCGTCGGCGAGGCGCGCAAAAAGGAGACGCTGAAGGAAAAGCTGGAAGTTTTTCTCAGCAGCGACGATCGCGCCGCTCGCCTGGTGCAGGCGATCACCTATCAGGGGTTGGCCTACGCGTCGGAACGCATCCCCGAGGTGGCCGATACGCCCAAGCCGATTGACGACGCCATGCGCTGGGGCTTCGGTCACCAGGCCGGCCCATTTGAG
>WFTY01000224.1 GCA_015485245.1 Anaerolineales bacterium
CTCCAACGCCTTCAGCCCCGATGACCTGCGCGCCTGGCTGGAGCGCATCGCCAAGGTGGACGAGCGCGCCTTGGGGGCCGACTTCGTGGTCGAACCCAAACTGGACGGCCTGACCGTGGTGCTGCACTACCGGAACGGCGTCTTCGTGCAGGGCGCGACGCGCGGCGACGGCGAAGTGGGCGAGGATGTGACCGCGAATTTGAGGACCGTGGGGGCATTGCCTTTAAGCATCCCCGTGATTGGAGATCGAAGACCGCGGACAGCAGACCATAGCAGTCTGTTGTCCGCGGTTGGTGGTCAGCCCCCGTCCTACCTGGTCGTCCGCGGCGAAGTCTTCATCCGCCTGCCGGATTTCGAGCGCCTGAACGCCGAGCTGGAAGAGGCCGGGGAAAAGACCTACGTCAACCCGCGCAACACCGCCGCCGGCGCGTTGCGCAACCTCGATCCCGCCGTCACCGCCGCCCGTCCCCTCACCCTGCTCGTCTACCAGATCGTCGCCTGGCAAGCCAGTGCAACCAACCCGCCAGCCACTCAAACCGAGGCCATCGCTGCCCTGAGCGGCCTCGGCTTCCCCGTGCCGGAGAGTGTGCATTGTGCCTCTATCGAAGAGGTCATCGCGGCCTGTGAGCGTTGGGAGCGCCGCCGCGCCGAACTGGATTACGAGATCGACGGGGCGGTGGTAAAGATCAACGATTTGCAGCTCGCCGCCGACCTCGGCGTGGTGGGCAAAGACCCGCGCGGCGCCATCGCCTACAAATTCCCGGCGCAGGAGGTCACCACCACACTGAACGATATTCGCGTCAACGTGGGGCGCACCGGCGTGCTCACTCCCTACGCCGTGCTCGAACCGGTCGAAATCGGCGGTGTGACCGTCAAACAGGCCACGCTGCACAACTTCGACTACATCGCCGAGAAAGACATCCGCGTGGGCGACCGCGTGCGTCTCAAGCGCGCCGGGGATGTGATCCCCTATGTCATCGGCCCGGTGGTGGATGCGCGCCGCGGCGACGAGCGTCCCTACACCCCGCCGGAGACCTGCCCGGCTTGCGGTCAACCCGTCGAGCATGTGGAGGGCGAGGTGGCCTGGTACTGCGTCAACGCGGCCTGCCCGGCGCAGCTCATCCGCAACCTGGAGCATTTTGTCTCTCGCGGAGCGATGGATATCGTCGGGCTGGGGATTAAGATCGTAGAGCAGTTGGTCGCCGAGGGGCTGGTCCGGGACGTGGCTGATTTGTATACGCTGGAGCGCGATGATTTGCTTCATTTGGAAGGATTTGCAGAAAAGAAAGCGGCTAACCTGCTTGCCGCGATTGCTGCTTCCAAACATCAACCCCTGAGCCGCTTACTGACCGCCCTGGGGATTCGCGGCGTTGGGGAGGTAGTCGCCGCCGACCTGGCCGCCCGCTACCCCGACCTGGACGCTCTGGCCGCGGCCACCGTGGAAGAGCTGGAGGCCATCGAGGGCGTCGGCCCCAACATCGCCCAGGCCATTGTGGATTGGTTCGCCCGTCCGGCCAACCGCCGCGTGCTGGAGAAGTTGCGCGCCGCTGGAGTGTGGCCGCGCAGCGAGCCGCCGCGCCCCGCCGGTGGCCCGCTCGCGGGCAAGGTGTTCGTTATCACCGGTACCCTCCCCGGCTTCACGCGCCTGGAGGCCAAAGCGTTCATCGAGTCCCATGGCGGCAAAGTGACCGGTTCGGTGAGCAAGAAGACGGATTTCCTGCTCGCCGGGGAAAAAGCCGGTTCAAAGCTCGCAAAAGCGCGGGCGTTGGGCGTGCCGATCCTGGATGAGGAGGCGCTGCGCCAAATGGTCGCGGCCAAATCTTAATTGACAACATCCCAACCTTCGGCTACACTACCTCAACCTATTTTCTTGATTCGCAACTGCTCAGTAGTGGCAAAAAGATTGTGTTTTGTCACCACCGCCACAGGCTGAGGCCGTTGCCTTGATTGCAATTATCAGGAGAGAACCATGGATATAAAAGCAAGTAACGATGCTGTGGCGCGCCGCATTGCCGCCATGGTGGAGCGGATAGCGGGGATGCAGAGCCGCGATGAGTATTACTATAACCTGCCAGTCACCGAGCTGCACGGCGGCTCCAAAGTCGTCGTCAACGGCCGGGAGATGGGCATGTATGCCTCTTACAGCTACCTCGGACTGGTAGGGCACCCGCGAATCAACAAGGCAGCGCAGGATGCCATCACCAAGTATGGCACCGGCACGCACGGGGTGCGCACGCTGGCGGGGACGCTTGATCTGCACCGCGAGCTGGAGGAAACCATCGCCGATTTCAAAAAGGCCGAGGCAGCCGTGACGTACACTTCGGGGTATGTCACCAATCTGACGGTGGTCTCCACCCTGGTGGGGCGCGGCGATTACGTCTTCTCCGACAAGCTCAACCACGCCAGCATTGTGGATGGCTGCCTGATGTCGGGGGCCAAGTTCCGTCGTTTCAAGCATAATGATATGGACAGCCTGGAGCGCATGCTCGCCGAGGCGCCCTCCGACGCTTCCAAGCTGGTCGTGGCGGATGCGGTCTTCAGCATGGATGGCGATATCATCGACCTGCCGCGTATGGTGGAACTGTGCCGCAAATACGATGCCTGGCTGATGATGGACGAAGCCCACTCGGTAGGCGTGCTGGGCAAGACCGGGCGCGGCATCGAGGAGCACTTCGGTCTGTGGGGCGCGGTGGATATCAAGATGGGCACCTTGAGCAAGACAATCCCCTCGGTGGGCGGTTATGTGGCCGGGAAAAAGGATTTGATCACCTTCCTGCGCCACGCCAGCCGGGCGTATATCTTCTCTGCCGCGCTGCCGCCGGCTCAGGCCGCCGCCGCCAACGAGGCTTTCAAAGTTATTCTGGATGAACCCTGGCGCATCGAAAAGCTGAACGCGAACACGCAGCAATTCATCAACGGGCTGAAGGAGCGTGGTTTCGACACCATGCTCACCGAGACAGCCATTGTGCCGGTGTTATGCGGCGCGGATGAGACCGCCTACGCTGTCACCCGTTACGCTCACGAAAAGGGGCTCTTCGTGCTGCCGGTGGTCTCTCCGGCGGTGCCGGTCGGGATGGCGCGGCTGCGGGCGACTGTGCTGGCCTCCCACGAGCCGGAAGACATCGAGTACGCCATGGACGTGATCGCGGAAGCCGGAAAACAAGTCGGTATAATCTGACCCCCGCCGATCCATTGAAACAGGGTGTGCTTGTCCAATGCACACCCTGTTCGTTAAAGCGGATATACAGGCTCCATGCCCCAAACAGTCATTTTTTTACTCAAAAGCGTCAGCATGCTTGCGTACTTCGTTATGCTGGTGATGGGGTTTGTGCAGCGCGGCTGGCGCAGCCGCATGGCGCGACTCTGGGGGTCGTTCTTGCTGACTTACCTGCTGAAGGACGGCGTCGACCTGGCTTTCCGCGCCGGCCGTCTCCAGGGCTTCGTGGAGAGTTTTCAGGCTAGCTGGAATTTCTACGCTATCTTTCTGGGCGCGGTGTTGTTGTACTGGCTGGCGGCCGCACAATATCACGCGCTGCCCACAGCGCGCTACGCGGTGGCTGGCGGCGGCGGGGTGTTGGCCCTGGCCCTGGCGTTGAACCTGGCCCCCACCGCGCCGCAGGGAACGCTTTGGCTGGGGAGCTGGGTCTTCAACCTGCCGCGCCTGATTTACTGGCTGATGTTTGCCGGTTGGGGAGTATTCAGCGGCCTGACGTTGTCTCTGCTGGCCGTTAATTACCGCCAGGCACAGTTCCCCACCTTGCGCTATCGCATCTTTCTCTGGGCTTATGGGTTTGCCATTCTGCTGCTTGGTAATGCCCTGAGCTTGCTGGGCCGCCAGGATTTGTTTGGCGGTCTGGTGAGCCTGTTTGGCATGCTGTCGATTTTCCTGGCGGTTGCCTGGCCGCGGCTTCCCCATTTTGGCCTGTTGATCCGGCGCGTCCTCAATGGGGTGATCTGGCTGGCGTTGCAGGCGCTGGCTTACGGGGGCGGCTATCTGCTGGTTCGCCTCTTCTTTGATGGGGAAGCGCCCTCTCAGCATTGGATCGCGGCTGGCTTGCTGGCCTTGCTGGCGATTCTGGTGGCGAACCCCCTCCTGCGCAGTTTACAGGCGCGCATTGACCGCTGGTTTTTTGGCGAGGAGCAGGATATCAAGGATGTTGTGCGCGAGTTCAGCCAGAGCGTCAGCAACGTGCTGGATATTGATTTGCTCTCGAAGGTGGTTGTTGACCTGGCGCGCCGCGTGATTGGCGCAGATAGCGGGATGATCTTTCTGGTGGAATTGGAGGTCAACACAGAAGGGGAGCGCACTTACCGGGTGCGCCCTGGCGGCCGGGAGCAAAATGTCGCTTTTATCGGTAAGCTTCCGGTGAATAGCCCGCTGGCGCAGGTGTGGGCGCACGAGCGCCGCGCGGTGATCGTCGCAGAACTGGAAATGCTCTCGCGGTATTATGAGTTGCGGGCTACCACCCGAAGCTGGCTGGCGCGCCTGGAAATGGATGTCTTTGTGCCCGTGCACGCGCGCGAAGAGTGGATTGGGTTGATCGCTCTGGGGCCGAAGCGGACGGGCGCTTCGTACTATGCTGAAGATATCAACCTGTTACACATGCTTGCCGACCAGACTGCTGTAGCTTTGCAAAATGCCCGCCTGGTGGAGAGCTTGTTGCGCGTGAACGATGAGTTCCGGCGCGCTTACGCGGCCATGGAGGAAGCTCATGTTAAACTGCAACGCATCGACCGCACCAAGTCCGATTTCATCAACATCGCCTCGCACGAATTGCGCACGCCGCTCACCATTCTCAGCGGATACGCGCAGATATTGCAGGATGCGCCGGAATTGCAGGCGCGTCGCGAGTTAGCCGATATCATCAAGGGCATCACCGCCGGGGCGCAACGCATGCACGAGATTGTTGAAAGTATGCTGGACGTGGCCGCTATTGATATGCAAGAGCTTTCCATCCTGGCGCAGCCCTTGAAGCTGGAACCGCTGCTGCGCAAGGTCTGTCAGCGCTACGCCACGGTGTTCCGCGAGCGGCAGCAGCGGTTGCGCTTTGATCAGCGGATCGCCGAACTCCCTCTGGTTCACGGCGATCCACAGGCTTTGCAAAAGGTGTTTTACCAGTTAGTGAACAACGCCGTTAAATAC
>WFTY01000225.1 GCA_015485245.1 Anaerolineales bacterium
GCGTTTAAGTGCGTCGCTGGCGCGCTCGTACTCCCCCAAATAGACATACAACCGCCCCAGACGGGCGAGAATTTTCCCGCAAAACAAGCTAAACACATCCGGCGGGATTCTGTCCGGGCACGCCCCTGTGTCCAGCTTTGCTATCGCCTGCTCAAAAGCCTGCACCCCCTCATGAAAGCGCGAACGCACCTCAAAGTACAGAAAAAGCGCCCCCACAGCCTGATCGAGCGCCTTGAAATCGCCCACTTCCACAGCCCAATCCCAGGCGGCGCGGATGTCCCCAATCACCACCTCGATATCAGCCAGGATGGCTTGCTGCTGGTCTCTCTCTTTGAGCAGTAGCCCCTGTCGGTGAAGATACTCTGTAAAATAACCGCTGTGGGCTAAACGCACTTTGGCTTCTATCTGCGGGGTTTCAGCCAGCTTTTCGAGCAGGTATTGTTTTAACGACGGGTGAATGGAATATCGATCAACCTGAACGTGACTGAGGATGGACTTATCCACCAGGGCCTGGAGGGCGTTCAAGTGCAATGAGCCGACGATGGCGCGCGCGGCGGAGAGCGTGAATTCATCCCTGAAGACGGCCAAGCGCCGGGCGGTTTCCCGCTCCGCGGGGGAAAGCAACGCCCAGGTGTGATCGAAAACGGCGCGCACGCTGCGCTGCCGCTCTGGCAGATCGCGGCGGGCTGAAACCAGATAGTCCAGATCGGCGGCGATTTCAGCAGCAATTTGCTCACAAGAATGTATCTTTATCCAGGCGGCGGCCATCTCCAAGGCCAGCGGCACGCCCTGGGTGAGGTGGCAGATGCGGATAATCTGCAGCAGGCGCGCCGGGGTGACCTCAAAATCCATCTGGATGCGCCGGGCGCAATTGGCAAAAAATCGCACCGCCGGCGCGGCCACCGCCTGCGGATATACCCCTTCCTCGGGGAACGACAATCCCTGTAAAGTCAAACAGATTTCACCTTCCAGGTTCAACATCTCTTGTGAGGTGACCAGGATATCAACATGCGGTGCGCCTTGCAACAATTTGCGAATCCACCCCGAACTCTCTATCAAGTGCTCGAAATTATCCAACACCAGCAGCATTTCCCGATCCTGGATGTACGCCAGAAGCTCATCTTCGGGGGGCTGCCGGCCTTTGAGGGGCGCCTGGATGCTCTCCGCGATGGCCGATGCCAAGTATTCCGCCGATGTCACCGGCGCCAGCGGGACGAAGTAAACGCCGTGGGGATAAACGCCAATCTGCTCGCGAGCGGCCTCCAGCGCCAGGCGCGTTTTACCCACCCCACCAATGCCAACGATGGTGAGCAGACGGCAGGCGGGGTTCGCCAGATTCTCACTGATGAAGCGGCTCTCCGCGGCGCGCCCGATCAAGGGGGATAAAGACGCCGGCAGGTTGTGGGGAGCATCTTCCCCAGCCGAGCGAATGCGCCGGTAAAGCGCCTGAGTCTCGCCAGCCGGCTCCACCCCTACCTCCTCTTCCAGAATACGCCGGCAAATCTGATACTGAACTAGCGCCGCGCTGCGTTGCCCGCTGCGAGCGAAAATACGCATTAACTCACGATGCGCATCTTCGCGATACGGCGCCAGTTCGACCTGACGATGAGCGTACTTCTGCGCCAGGGTGTACTCCCCTCGCCGAGCATGGTAGTGGGTGAGCACGTGCAGGGCGTTGAGCATGCGCAGACGCAGACGTTCGCGCCGGGCGACCAGCCAGTTCTCAAATGCAATGCTATCGCCCACAATCAGGCCATGCAAAAAATCGCCGCTGTACAGGTTTACAGCGGCTTTCAACTTTTGAATACACTGCGGGCAGGCCTCCAGGCTGACATGGGCGTGAACCTCGCCATCGTCCAGCGCGGCGGAGAACTGCAAGACATCTACCGTGTAATCACTTTGCGGATTGAGTTGAATCGCCTGGCGGTCCACCAGCAGAAAAGGCGTCTCTGCATCTTGATCCCCCAGCGCCTGCCGGAGCTTGAGCACCGCCTGGCTGAGGCTGTGCCGGGCAGCTTTTGACGCTTGATCAGGCCAAAAAAGCGCTGCCAGATTTTCGCGACGGCAGGGAAACCTCGATTCCAGGGAGATGTATGCCAGCAGGGCGCGCACCTTGTCATAGCCAAAGCTAACGACCGTCTCGCCGTCCACTACGGCCTGAAACGTCCCGAGGAGGAAGAGAGAAAGGTGCGGCATGGTCACCAGTTTGGCGGGAGACGGAAGCGAACAAGATCAACGATCTCATCGCGGGAAAGTCCAAATATCTATCCGCAAATTCCGGAAGGCGCTGGTTTCGAGAGCCTCAACCGGCGCCGGGCTTCGATAAACCCAACCGACGGTGCAATTCTCGGACAGATTCAAAGTTGATTATACCGTTTTTTGTAACCCGTGTTGATAGTTCGTTGATACTAATACGCGACAAACAAACCATCCATATAGTGAACTTTGCCCATCTCTTGTATCCGAGAATCGCGCTGACATGGCGAAACAACTGACATACCTGTCCTATCTGATTCGCCTGTGGCGTGATGAAGGAAAGCAAGAATGGCGAATGACGGTGATTAATTCACACTCTGGCGAACACACAAACTTTTCCAGTTTAGCGGAATTACTCCGTTTTCTCGAACAACAACCCAAAGCGGCAGAAAAGGAGGCCCTCACCAAGAAGAAAGAAGATACCACCTCATCCTGACCTTTCGAACCGGGAGCGGAAACCTGTCTCCCAAAAACAACAACCAGAATTACGCATCCCTTTAGGAGGAAAAAGACATGCACACAAAAAAAACGACCAAACTGCTGCTCTGGCTGAGCATTGCGCTCCTACTGCTGGTCAGCGCAGCCTGCGGCAATGGGGACGACGGGGCAAGCAATAAAGCGCCCGCAGAACCCGCAACCGAAGAACAGGCCCCGGTTGAAGAGGCAAGCAGCCCCGCAAGCGGCGCAGCGACCAACATCGAAGAAGCGCAAAACGCGGTGATCCAGATCGAATTTCTGGGCTCTTACCGCGACCCGGCGGTAGGCGCGGTTTCCGGCTCCGGCTACGGCTCCGGGTTCATTATCGACCCCTCCGGCATCGCGGTCACCAACAACCACGTCGTCGCCGGGGCGGCCTCGCTGAAGGTTCGCGTTGGCGGCGATACCACCACAACCTATAACGCCAAAATTCTGGGCGTCTCAGAATGTTCCGACCTGGCAGTGATTGATATCGACGGCGAGGGCTTTGACTATCTGGACTGGTACGATGGCGAGATCAACGTGGGCATGGAAATATACGCCGCCGGGTTCCCGCTGGGCGAACCTGAATACACCCTGACACGCGGTGTGGTCTCCAAGGCCAACACCAGCGGCGAGACAGCCTGGGCCTCGGTGGATGGGGTGATCGGGCACGATGCGGTGATCAACCCCGGCAATTCCGGCGGCCCGTTGCTGAACAACGACGGCCAGGTGGTCGGCGTCAACTACCGCGCCCGCCCGGATTACGACCAGTTCTTCGCCATCAGCGCTGCAAAGGCCAAATCGCTGGTGGAGGAGTTGAAAACCGGCACGGATGTGAACTCCATCGGCGTGAATGGTCAGGCTGTGGTCTCCGACGACGGTTCACTGACCGGCGTATGGGTTTCCTCCGTGGTCTCTGGCTCCGCTGCCGATAACATGGGTCTGGAACCCGGGGATGTCCTTGTCACCATGGAAGGGATTCCGCTTGCCACCGATGGCACGATGGCCGATTACTGCGATGTGCTGCGCACTCACAACGCGGACGACGTGCTCTCTGTGGATGTGCTGCGTTTTGACACCAAGGAAGGCTTGAGCGGCCAGTTGAACGGCGAACCGTTGAGTGTGGCCTTCTCTTACGGGCAGGCTGCTCAGGAAGCCGACGTGAGCGAGGAATTCAACGGTTCAGTGATCAAGTTCAAGGATTCGCTGGCGGAAGGCGGCGGGAAAGGGGCCGATAAATTCTCCTTCTTTGGCGCCGCCAATGGAGAGTTGACCGCAGTGGTCGCGCCCTCCTCCCCGGATCTGGACATTTCCATCGTCGTGCTGGACAGCGACAATAAAGGCGTGGCGGTGGCTAATGAGAATGGGCCGGGTGAAAGTGAAACCCTGAAACTCACCCTGCCGGCGAATGCCTCCACCGCCGTCTACGATATCTTTGTGATGGGCGAAACCGGCGGTGATTACGAGGCCATCTTTGTCGGCTCGGAGATGATCTTCTTCACTTTGCAGCCCCAGTACCTGATCGCCGGCAGCCCTCCGCCCAAATCATCGGTAATTTACGCCTATGTGGGTGAAGCAGGCGCAACGCTCAACGTCGTCACCCGCTCTGACACCAATGACCCCATAGATATTGTGATTAACATCTACAAATGGGGCGAATTCAACACTCCCCTGGCGCAGGCCAACAGCAACGGTATGGGCCAGCCCGAAACTCTCTCATACACCTTTGACCAAAAGGATGTGTACTTTGTGGCAATCAAAGATGCCTCCGGGGGATCAGGCCAGTTCCTGATGGCTACCGAGACGAAATAGCAACCCCGGTCAATAGGCGGGCGGCCCTGCGCTGCCCGCCTATCTTACCAATTCACTCACAACGTAAAAGGAGAGCGTACCATGAATAAGCACGAAACATTTGTCCGCGAAGAATTGAAGTCAATTTTGCAGCCTGATGAGCAAATCGAAGCTCTGGCTATCTTGTTCACCTACAAAAAAAGATCATCGCAGCCAGAATACTTCTTCTACACCTGCGCGACGGGCACGCGGCTGGTTTTGCTTCAAACTGAAATGGGTTTTGTAGGGGTCAAGAGGGAAAATCAGGGCGTGACGGAAATTCCCTTCAGCGAGATCGCAGAGATTTCCATCGGCCGGTCGCTGGCGGCGCATTCCATTGACCTGACGCTCAAATCCGGCGAGAAGAAAACCTATATGATCAATAAGCGGAAAAAAGAACTGCCGGATACGAAACAGTTCATCGATATTTTGCAGCGCCTGCACGGCCAAACCGTGGCCGCCTGAACACCATTCTGGGAGGGGGCAGCGCCGATCCCTCCCAGATGATGGCTCAGTAGCAGATTGATGTATCCATTGTCGAAGGCAGCAAGGTGCATGTCGAGGCCGCGCCCTGGCAGCACAAGGCTTTACCTTGTAGGACAGGCCTCCGGCCTGTCCTACAGAGCTGCGCAAGGTTTTATGGGTGTCCCTCTGAGGGAGCGATGAGCGACCGAGGAGTCTCACCCAACAGGACAGAGATGCTTCGCTTTGGTAAAGAGTGAGCAATATGGAACAACAACCTTCCCTTAAGCAATCCAATGAACAACCCTGGGGCGAAAAAGCCCTGCGCGGATGCAGCAGCCTGGCCCTTGGCCTGTCGGTCGGGGCATTGGC
>WFTY01000226.1 GCA_015485245.1 Anaerolineales bacterium
CCCCATCGTTCATCCACAGGGCGGTTTTGCCCACGCGCAGGCCGGGGATACTCAACCCCCGGGGAGGCCTTTGCCCTTCGGGATAGCGCAGCACGATTTGGTTGTGCTCCAGCCCGATGCTTTCCAGCCCCGCGGCGATCGCCAGGATTTTGACCCGCGCCTGCAAGAGCAGGTTTTCTACTGGTGGCGGCAGCGGCCCAAAGCGGTCGCTGAACTCAGCGTGTAAGCTGTCGATTGCTTCCAGGGATTGCGCCTCGGCGATGCGCTGGTAGAGCTTCAGACGCATATCCAGGTTGGGGATATAGGCTTCGGGGATGGTGGTGTCCAGCGGCAGATCCACGCTGACTGTGGGGGGGAGCGCCTGGGCGATCAACTGGCCCTCTTGCGGCGGTAGGCCGCGCTGCTCGCGCAGGCGCTTGATCGCCTCGCCCAGCAGGCGAGTGTACAGATGAAACCCCACCGCGGCGATGTGGCCGTGTTGTCGCGTGCCGAGGATGTCGCCTGCGCCGCGCATTTCCATATCCCGCATGGCGATGGAAAGCCCGGCGCCCAGTTGCACGTTCTCAGCGATGGTCTCCAGCCGTTGCGCGCCCTCAGGTGAGGGAGATTTCCGTTTATGTTTGAAGAAGTAGGCATAAGCGCGCTGCGCCCCGCGACCTACGCGCCCGCGCAGCTGATAGAGTTGCGCCAGACCGAAGGTGTCGGCGCGATCTACGATCAGCGTGTTGGCGTTGGGAATGTCCAGGCCAGACTCGATGATGGAGGTGGTCAGCAGCACGTCAATTTCGCCGGTGGTGAACTGGCGCATGCGTTCGGCCAGTTGGGCTTCGGGCAGCTGTCCGTGCGCCACGGCGATGCGCGCCTCGGGCACCAGGCGACTTAACTGGGCGTGAACCGCCTCAATGGTATGCACGCGGTTGTGGACGAAGAACACCTGCCCGCCGCGCTCCAATTCGCGCAGAATGGCGCGGCGGATGAGCTGCGGAGAATACGGCCCCACGTGAGTGATCACCGGCAGGCGTTCTTCGGGCGGGGTGTCCAGCGTGGAGATATCGCGCAATCCTGTCAGGGCCAGGTAGAGCGTGCGCGGGATGGGCGTAGCCGTCAGAGTGAGCACATCCACCTCGGTGCGTAACTGCTTCAGACGTTCCTTGTGAGTGACGCCGAAGCGTTGTTCCTCATCAATAATCAATAGACCCAAATCTTTGAACTGCACATCGCCGGAGATCAGGCGGTGTGTACCGATGACGATGTCAATAGTCCCCTGTGCCAGGCGGAAGAGGATGTTTTGCTGCTCAGCAGGTGTGCGAAAGCGGGAGAGCATCTCCACCTCTACAGGGAAGGCGGCCAGCCGTTGACGGAAGGTGTGGTAGTGCTGCTGGGCCAGGATGGTGGTGGGCACCAGCATGGCAACCTGTTTGCCGCCCATCACGGCTTTGAAGGCGGCGCGCAGGGCGATCTCAGTTTTTCCGAACCCCACGTCGCCGCACACCAGCCGATCCATCGGCCGGGGAGATTCCATGTCCATCTTGACCTCGCGCAGCACGCGCAGCTGGTCTTCGGTTTCGGTGTAGGGGAAACTGGCTTCCAGTTCGCCCTGCCAGGGCGTATCGGGGTTGAAAGCGTGCCCCTGGACGATCTGGCGTTTGGCGTACAATGTCAGCAGGTCTTCGGCCATCTTTTGCACGGCCTGTTTGACACGCTGCTTGACCTGCGGCCATTGCGAGCTGCCCAGGCGTGTGGGGGTAGGGGGACGGCCGTCGGGGCCGATGTAGCGCGTCAACCGGTCGGCCTGTTGCACGGGGACGAAGAGCCGGTCCCCAGCGGCGTATTCCACGCACAGGTACTCGCGTTCCACGCCCTCGATGGCGCGCCGCACCAGACCGACGAATCGCCCCACGCCGTGATCCACGTGCACCACCCAGCCGCTCGAAAGTCTGCTGATCACCCCAGCACGCGAATTTATCATCCCCGAAGATAGCGACCCCGAACACCCTCTAAACGAGTTTCACATTCCCCAACTCTACCCCCACGCCGGACGGGTTTTCGACTATCTGCCGCGCGGCGCGCTGGTCGTGATTGACGATCGCGAGGCGCTGTTCCAAGCCATTACTACACTGGAAGAACAAGCCCTGGCGCTGCGCCGCGAATCTCTCGCGGAGGGATTTATCCCCGAGGACTTTCCTCCCCCGTACCTGACCGGCGACCAGATTGAAGATTCGCTCCCCCTCGGGCGGACGATCTATTTAGGGCCGGTTTCCGCCGCCGCGGGAGAACCGGCGCCGCTGGCGGAACGTTTCACCCCCAACCCGCGCTTCGGCGGACGGTTGAAGCCGTTCATGGATCAACTTGTCCGCGGGGCGAACCGGGGACAAAAGATCGTGGTGGTCTCACGGCAGGCGCAGCGCCTGGCCGAGTTGTGGCACACCGACTACCACGCATTGATCTCTCCCTCGCAGGAGCCGGTCTTCTACGC
>WFTY01000227.1 GCA_015485245.1 Anaerolineales bacterium
AAATAGATCCTCCCGCAAATTCTAAACCTGCGGGAGGGAGCAAAAAGTTTATTTGACCCATTTCCACGCTGCGGGCAGCAGGGCAGCGGCCAGCAGCATTTTAAACGCGTCCCCGGCGAGAAAGGGCAAAAATCCTATCGCCAGTGCTTTACCCAGATTGCCGACGACAACGGCGAGCCAGGTCACGCCGAAGAGGTAAATTATCATCTCCCCGATGAGGAAGGGAAGCAAGGCCGTGCGCAGGTCGCGCTCCAGGCCCCGCTCGGCGAGCAGGCCGATCACATACGCGGCGACGACGAACCCGATCAGATATCCACCGGTAGGCCCGGCGAGGTGAGCCAGCCCCTGCGCGCCGCCGGCGAAGAACGGCAGGCCAATCATTCCCATGCCGAGATAGAGCGCCAGGCTGACCACCCCACGTCGCGAGCCAAGCGTCGCGCCAACCAGCAACACACCCAACGTTTGCCCGGTAATTGGCACCGGCGTAAAGGGTAAGGGGAAACGAATGTGGGCGAAGGCGGCCATCAGCAGGCTACCGGCGATGACAAGCACCACATCGCGCAGCCAGTGGTTGATCTTGGGGAACAGGCGGTCGCTCAGGGTGGGGGCGAGGGTGGTGTACATGAAGCCTCCTAATCAAAAGTTGTAGAGTGTAGACGGCCACCACAGAGACACAGAGAGCACACAATTTTCAGGAAAAATACCTGAAACATCCTGCCCCGGTGTGCTCCGTGTCCCGGCGGTCAGATTTATCATTTTCCAAAGCGGGCTTTAAGGATATCTTCCAATGTGGGCTGGCCGATTTCCTGTAATTCGTAGCGCACCCGTTGGGCAGGTTTGTTGATCTTCAAGATGCGACCGAGGTCAATCGGCGTCCCGATCACTACCAGCTCGGCATCGCTGTTGTTGATGGTTTGCTCCAACTCTTTCATCTGAGCCTCGCCGTACCCCATAGCAGGAAGCACATCGCCAGTGGTGGGGTATTTGGCGTAAGTGGCCTTGATAGAACCGACGGCGAAGGGGCGGGGGTCGATGATCTCCGCCGCGCCGAAGCGGCGGGCAGCCACCCAACCGGCGCCGTAGGACATCTCGCCGTGCGTCAGCGTAGGGCCGTCTTCCACCACCAGCACGCGCTTGCCCTGGATGGCAGTGGGGTCGTCCACGAAGAGCGGAGAGGCGGCCTCGATGATCGTCGCCGCGGGTTGCAAAGCGCGCAAATTCTCGTGGACGGCGAGCACCGCTTCGGGGTCGGCGGTATCCACCTTGTTGATAACGAAGACGTCCGCCATACGGGCGTTGGCCTCGCCAGGGTGATAACTCACCTCGTGGCCGGGGCGGTGCGGATCGGCCACAACGATATGCAAATCAGGCTTATAGAAAGGCAGGTCGTTGTTGCCGCCGTCCCAAAGGATGATATCGGCTTCCTCCTCGGCCTGACGCAGGATGGCCTCGTAATCCACGCCGGCGTAGACAATCACACCGTTATCAATATGCGGCTCGTACTCCTCGCGCTCCTCAATGGTGCATTCATATTCGTCGAGGTCATCGAGTTCAGCAAAGCGCTGCACACGCTGCACCACCAAATTGCCATAGGGCATGGGATGACGAATAGCCGCCACTTTGAAACCCATCTGGCGCAAAATCAGCGAGATGCGACGGGTGGTCTGGCTCTTGCCGCATCCAGTGCGCACCGCGCACACTGAAACTACCGGTTTGGTGGATTTCAGTTGCGTGCTGTTCAACCCCATCAGGCGGAAATCTGCCCCCGCGGCCAGCACTTCCGAAGCCTTGTGCATCACATACGCATAAGGCACATCGCTGTAAGCGAAAACCACCTGTTCAATGGCATGTTCCCCGATCAGCCGAACCAGCTCACTTTCCGGAAAAATGGGAATCCCCTGAGGGTAGAGCGAACCGGCCAGTTCGGGGGGGTACTGCCGCCCCTCGATGTTAGGGATCTGCGTGGCGGTGAAGGCTACCACCTGGTAATCAGGGTTATCCCGAAAAAAGACGTTGAAGTTGTGGAAATCGCGCCCGGCGGCGCCCATGATGAGGGTTTTGATCGGCATGGGATCAGTCTCCTGTAGGGTTAAAGGTTGGGCTTAAGGTGATCGGGCGGCGAGGGGAGTGCA
>WFTY01000228.1 GCA_015485245.1 Anaerolineales bacterium
CCCTTTGAGCGTATTTAGCAGGCCGGCCAGGTAGCCGAGCAGCCGCCCGGCTTTGCCGCGCGCCAGTTCAA
The DNA here is from genome assembly GCA_015485245.1 of Anaerolineales bacterium. Taxonomy (GTDB): domain Bacteria; phylum Chloroflexota; class Anaerolineae; order Anaerolineales; family UBA11858; genus J130. The sequence continues at coordinate 72 of WFTY01000228.1, forward strand.
AGGGGTCGGGGTTCTTCTTCTGCGGCATCAGGGAGGAGCCGGTGCTGAAGGCGTCGTCGAGGGTGAAGAAGCCGAATTCCGCGCTGGTGAAGATGATGATCTGCTCAGCCAGTTTGCTGAGATGGGTTCCGATCAAAGCGCTGATGAAGAGGAACTCGGCGGCGAAGTCGCGGTCGGCGACCGCGTCGAGGGAGTTGGCCGCGGGGGTATCGAAGCCGAGCGCATCGGTCAGCGCGTCCCGGTCGATCGCGTAGGGCGTCCCTGCCAGTGCTCCGCAGCCCAGGGGCAGGATCGCCAGGCGCGGGCGCAGGTCGGCCAGGCGCTGGCGGTCGCGCTGCAACGGCCAGAAGTGACTCAGCCACCAGTGCGAGAGCAGCACCGGCTGGGCGCGTTGCAGGTGAGTGTAGCCGGGCATCAGCGTTTCGGCGTCGTTTTCAGCGCGTTCGATAAAGGCGGCCTGTAAATCCTTCAGCGCGCTGTCCAGCGCGGGGAGCGCTTCCAGCAGCCACAGGCGGAAGTCGGTGGCTACCTGGTCGTTGCGGCTGCGCCCGGTGTGCAGTTTCCCGGCCAGCGGGCCGATCAACTCCCCCAGGCGGCGCTCCACCGCGGTGTGGATGTCTTCGTCCGCGGGGTGGACGGTGAATTCTTCACGCTGGAATTCCGCCAGGATGGCTTGCAACCCTTCTGCGAGGCGGGCGTGTTCCTCCGCGGTGAGCACACTCGCCTCCTTCAGGGCTGTCGCCCAGGCCAGCGAGCCGCGCACATCCTGTTCGGCCAGGCGAACGTCAAAGCCGATGGAGGCGTTGAGGGCGAACATCCCCGCGTCGGGGTCAGTTTCAAAGCGTCCGTGCCAGAGGGTCATGGGTTAGTCCAGTAGTCTGATCGTTGGTTAGTCGCGCTTAAAGCGGCTGTAATCCGGTTTGGACATGTGCAACCCGGCAATGGGCAGATTGTTGAGGGCGCGCACCTTGAGCGGCAGGCCGAACAGGTGGATGAAGCCCTCGGCGTCGGATTGATCGTAGACATCCTCCTGCCCGAAGGTGGCGAAGTCTTCACGATACAGGCTGAAGGGTGACTTGCGACCGACCGGGATGATGTTGCCTTTGTAGAGTTTCAGGCGCACCATGCCGGTGACCGGGCCTTGCGTGGCGTCTACGAAGGCGTCCAGCGCCTCCTTAAGCGGGGTAAACCACATACCGTCGTACACCAGTTCGGCGTACTTCAGCGCCACGAAGTCCTTGAATTGAATGGTGGCGCGGTCGAGCACCAGCGATTCGAGCTCTTTGTGGGCGGCCATCAAGATTGTCCCGCCGGGGGTTTCGTACACGCCGTGGGATTTCATTCCCACCAGGCGGCTTTCCACCAGGTCGGCGCGGCCGATGCCATGCACCCCGCCGATGATGTTGAGCTGGTGGATGAGCTGGTAGGGGGTAAGCGCTTCGCCGTTGAGCTTGATCGGCGTGCCGGTTTCAAATTCGATCTCGATGTATTCTGGTTGGTCAGGTGCCGATTCCGGTGAGGCGGTCAGTTGGAACATATCCTCTTCCGGCTCCAGCCAGGGTTCTTCGAGCGGGCCGCCCTCGTGCGAAATGTGCCACAGGTTGCGGTCACGGCTGTAAATGGACTTGAGCGTGTTGGGCACGGGGATGTTCCGTTCGGCTGCGTAGGCCAGCGCGTCCTCGCGAGAGCGAATTTCCCATTCACGCCAGGGGGCGATCACCTTCAGGCGCGGGTCGAGCGCCATGACGGTGAGTTCAAAACGCACCTGATCGTTGCCTTTGCCGGTGGCGCCATGCGCGATGGCGTCCGCGCCGACCTCGTGGGCTACATCCACCAGGTGTTTGGCAATCAGCGGTCGGGCGACCGAAGTGCCGAGCAGATACTTACGCTCGTACACCGCACCCGACCGCAAAAGTGGGAAAAGGAAGTCGGCCGCGAATTCCTCTTTCATATCGTGGATGACGAGTTGACTGGCGCCGCTGGCAAGGGCTTTCTCTTCCAGACCGTCCAGCTCCTCGCCCTGGCCGACGTCGGCGGTGAAGCAGACCACTTCGCAGCCGTAGTTCTCTTTGAGCCACGGCACAATTACCGAAGTGTCCAGTCCGCCGGAATAGGCCAGCACAGCTTTCTTGATAGGGGCAGGGTTCATGGATAAACCTCCAGGGTAGGAAATAAAAAACCCTCCTTCGGGAAGGAGGGTTGAACTTGCATCAATGCGTTGTCGCGTCGAGCTTTACCTACGCGCTAACGCCCCACCTTCCCGTTGGGAGGTCGGGGGCTTACGACGAGGGCGACGAACGTTGCGCAGGTTGCTCATATTGGGCGGGAGTCTATCACCCCCTTCGGAAGACGTCAAGGTTTATTGTTGACAAATCTGACCGAACCCGATAGAATGCAGCCTAATATGCTGAACACGATGATTTTGTTTTCCCTCGCTATTATGATGATGTGCATGCTGATGCCCCAACCGCGGGCCTGGGTGGTCGCGTCCTGGAGACGCAGGCGTTAGCGCATCGTACGCTTTGAGCTGAAAGCCGCCCAGGTCAGGCGGCTTTTTTGATTCTTGAAAGGAGTAGTTTCCTCTTATGAAACCCGCGATCCCGGCGGTGAAAGACCGCCAACACGAAAGTCAGCGCGCCCGGTTTGGGCCGTCTACCCAGGCGGTGCACGGCGGGCGGCGCGCCAACCCTTATCACGCTGTGGCTGAACCGATTGTGCAGACGGCTACCTATAGCTTTGAGAGCACGGCTGAACTATGCGCCTATAAGGATGCCTATATGTTGGGGGCGGCCGATGGTCGCATCGAATACGGCCGCTATGGCAACCCCACGGTAGCCGCCGCCGAAGCGCGCCTGGCCGCCCTGGAAGGCGCGGACGCGGCCATCCTGTACGCCTCTGGCATGGCGGCCATCACCTCGGTGATCCTCTCCATGCTGCCCACCGGCGCGCATCTGATTTTGGTCGGCGATAGCTATCGTCGGACGCGCGAGTTCTGTCTGTATTTTCTGCGCCGTTTGGGGATCACCTGCGATCAGGTACCCATGGGAGATTACGAGGCCCTGGAGGCGGCGATCCGTCCCGAAACGCGCTTGCTGGTCGCCGAGACGCCCACTAACCCCTACCTGCGCCTCCTCGACCTGGAGCGCTTTGTGGAGATTGCCGGAAAGCACAAGCTCAAAACGTTGGTAGATGCCACCTTCGCCACGCCGGTTAACCTGAAGCCGCTGGAGTGGGGGGTGGATCTGGTGGTGCATTCCGCCTCCAAATACCTGGCCGGGCACAACGATCTGCTCGCCGGGGTGGTTGCCGGGGAGGCAGGACTAGTCGCCTCGTTGCGCGGCCCCCTGGGCGTGCTGGGCGGCATCGTCGACCCGCAGAACGCTGCGCTCCTCCTGCGGGGGGTCAAAACGCTGGCGCTGCGCGTCGAACGCCAGAATCAGACCGGGATGCGCGTCGCCCGTTTTTTGGAGGCGCATCCGCGGATTGAAGCTGTCTGGTATCCGGGTTTGGAGTCGCATCCTGATTATGCGGTCGCCCGGCAGCAGATGCGCGGGTTTGGCGGCGTGGTCTCTTTCACCGTGCGCGGCGACCTGCATGCCACGGCGCGCTTTGTGGACGCCCTCACTCTGCCGCAGATCGCCACTTCATTGGGCGGCACGGAGACGTTGATCTCGCAGCCGGCGCTGATGTCTTATTATGAACTCGATTCCGAGGATCGCCTGGCGCTTGGCATCCCAGATAATCTGGTGCGGCTGGCGTTGGGCATTGAAGACGCGGAGGACCTGATTGCTGATTTGGATCAGGCGCTTGCGCAAGTGTGAGTGCGACTTTTACACAATCTTTATGTTCCTCTCTTGACAGTTCGTCAATTCCTCGTTTACAATCCGCCCCAATATTTAGAACGTTAGAGAGAAACCAATAACCTGATGCACCTGTTTGCTTCCTTCCTGTTTATCCTGATTAGCCTTCTGGTTCTAGTCCTTATTCTTGGGATTACGAACCCTGTTGGCGTTTGGGTAGTCGGGAAGGTGAGAAGCAAACCTTAGCAAGACTTAGCACACATACCGAGTAAGTTTTTAGAAGGCTGCCCAAACGGGCGGCCTTTTTTGTTGATCACGATAAAGGAAATCGAAATGCGATCAGACATCATCAAAAAAGGTTTCGAGCGTGCCCCGCACCGTTCCTTGCTCAAAGCGACCGGCGTGGTTGGCGATGGCGATTGGGATAAGCCCTTCATTGCTGTCGTCAACTCGTATATTGACATCATCCCCGGCCATGTACATTTACAAGAATTTGGTCGCCAGGTGAAGGAAGCCGTGCGTGCCGCGGGGGGTGTGCCTTTCGAATTTAACACCATCGGCGTGGATGATGGTATTGCTATGGGGCACGCGGGCATGAAGTTCAGCCTGCCCTCCCGCGAGCTGATCGCCGACAGCGTGGAGACCATGATCCAGGCGCATCAGTTCGATGGCATGATCTGCATCCCCAACTGCGACAAAATCGTCCCCGGCATGGCGATGGCCGCGCTACGAGTGGATATCCCGGCCATCTTCATCTCGGGCGGGCCGATGGCCGCCGGGCGCACCCCGGAGGGCGAGGTGGTGGATTTGATCTCAGTTTTTGAGGGAGTGGGCGCGTATAAAGCGGGGAAGATTGACGATGCACGCCTGAAACTGCTGGAAGATTACGGTTGCCCATCGTGCGGCTCGTGCTCCGGGTTGTTCACTGCCAACTCGATGAACTGCCTGCTGGAGGCCCTGGGGCTGGCGCTGCCCTTCAACGGTTCGGCCCTGGCCCTGAGCGCGGAGCGCGAAGCGCTGGCGCAGCAGGCGGCTGGGCAGATCATCGCGCTGGTGGAGCAGGGATTGACCCCGCGGCAGATCGTCACCGCCGAGGCGATTGACGATGCCTTCGCCCTCGATATGGCCATGGGCGGCAGCACCAACACCGTGCTGCATACCCTGGCGCTGGCCCACGAAGCGGGCATCCAATATGACCTGCACCGCATCAATCAGGTGGCCGAAAAAGTTCCCCATTTGTGCAAGGTCAGCCCTTCGGGGAAGTGGCACATGGAGGACGTCCATCGAGCCGGTGGGGTCCCCGCCATCCTGAACGAAATCGCCAGAGGGGGGAATACGTTGCACCTGGATCGCCTCACCGTGGCGGGCGCCACCCTGGGGGATGTCATCGCCGGGCACGCGGTTCAGGATCACGAAGTCATCCGCCCGCTGCAGGACCCCCATTCGGCTCGCGGCGGCCTGGCGATCTTGTTTGGCAACCTGGCCCCCGATGGTGCCGTCGTCAAGATTGGCGGTGTGGCTCCTTCCATGCGGCAACACCGCGGCCCGGCGCGCATTTACGAGAGTCAGGATGACGCCATGCGCGGCATTCTGGGGCATGAGGTCCAGCCCGGAGATGTGGTGGTCATCCGCTACGAAGGGCCGCGCGGCGGCCCAGGGATGCAGGAGATGCTCTCGCCGACCTCGGCCATCATGGGGATGGGGTTGGGCGAAAGCGTGGCGCTGATCACCGACGGGCGTTTTTCCGGCGGAACGCGCGGCGCCTGTATCGGGCACGTCAGCCCGGAGGCCGCCGCCCGCGGCCCGATCGCCGCCCTGCGGGATGGCGACATTATCGAGATTGACCTGGAAGCGCGCAGCCTGAACGTGGCGTTGAGTGCAGCGGAAATTCAGGCCCGCCTGGATGCGCTGCCGCCCTTTGAGCCGGACACCCCCAGCTCCTGGCTGCGACGTTACGCTCGCATGGTCACAAGCGCTAACCAGGGCGCGGTGCTGGTTTAGTCGGGCAACAAGGCAACAGGGTGCAAGGCGGCAAGGGCGTCTCTCTATTCCCCTGTTACCCAATTCGCCGGTTGCCTACAGAACAAAGAGAAAAGAGGAAATCGTAATGAAAAAAACAGGCGCAGAAATTTTATGGGAATGTCTGGTGCGCGAGGGCGTGGAGGTGGCCTTTGGCTACCCAGGCGGGGCGATCATGCCGGTGCACGACGCCATGCTGAATTACCCCGTGCATCACGTGCTTACCCGTCATGAGCAAGGAGCGGCGCACATGGCTGATGGCTACGCGCGCGCTTCGGGAAAAGTCGGCGTTGCGCTGGCGACCTCGGGGCCGGGCGCGACCAACCTGGTCACGGGTATCGCCACCGCGATGATGGATTCATCCCCGATTGTGTGCATCACCGGTCAGGTTCCGGCGCATTTGATCGGCGGTGATGCTTTCCAGGAGACGGACGTCACCGGCATCACGTTGCCGATTACCAAACACAATTATCTGATTACCCGCGCTGACGAGGTTGCCCAGGTGGTGCGCGAGGCCTTTCACATCGCCCGCAGCGGACGCCCAGGCCCGGTGCTGATTGATTTCTGCAAGAACGCGCAGATTGAAGAGACCGAGTTTGTCTACCCCGAAAAGATTGCCCTCCCCGGTTATCGGCCCCCCACGCATGCCCCTGTTGCCGATCTGGAAAAAGCTGTTGAGCTGATCGAACAGGCTGAGCGCCCGGTCATCCTGGCGGGGCACGGCGTGTTGATGTCTGGCGCGATGAAGGAATTGCAAATGCTGGCTGTCAAGACCCAGACTCCGGTGGCGATGACTCTCCTGGGGTTGGGGGCGATACCCGCTTCCCATGAGCTCAGCTTGGGGATGATGGGCATGCACGGCGAAGCATACGCCAACAACGCCATCCAGAACGCCGACCTGCTCATTGCCCTGGGGATGCGCTTTGATGACCGCGTGACCGGCAACCTGCGCACCTATGCGCCGCGCGCCCGCAAAATTCACGTCGAGATTGATCCCTCCGAGGTGCACAAAAACGTCAAAGTGGATGTGCCCCTGATCGGCGATTTGAAAACCGTACTCATCGACTTGATCCCCATGCTGGATGAGTACGAGCACGAAAGCTGGTTGGGGCAGATCGCTGAGTGGAAGCAGGAGAGCGCCGAGCGCAGCATTATGGCCTGGCCCGATGACGGCAGGCTTTACACTGCTCATGCCATCCGCGCTCTGTGGGAAGCCACCGACGGCAACTCGATTGTGGCGACCGGCGTCGGCCAGCACCAGATGTGGGCGGCGCAGTACTACACCTTTGAGCATCCTTATCGCCTGATTACCTCCGGCGGCGCGGGCACGATGGGCTTTGGCCTGCCCGCGGCGATCGGCGCCTGGTTTGCTCATCAAGACAAAGAAGTCTGGCTGATTGATGGCGATGGCAGCTTCCAGATGACTCAGGCCGAGCTTTCCACTGCGGTGCAGGAGGGCGCCAACGTCAAGATCGCCATTATGAACAATCAGTTCCTCGGCATGGTGCGTCAGTGGCAGGAGTTCTTCTTTGACAAGCGGTACGCCGCCACCCCGCTCACCGGCCCGGATTTCGTCAAAATCGCCGATGCGCACGGCATCCCGGCGCGACGCATCACCGAACCCGATCAGGTCTTTGACGCTATTGCCTTTGCCCAGAAGACCACCGGTCCGGTTGTGCTTGAGTTCCGGGTGGAGAAGGAAGAAGCCGTCTATCCCATGGTCCCCTCCGGCGCGGACCTGGATGATATGATCCGCCGCCCGGTGAGGCAGTAGTTGCCCGTAAGGAGAGAAAGAAATGCAACACACATTATTTGCTTTAGTTGAAAACAAGCCTGGCGTGCTCAACCGGGTGGCTTCGCTCTTCCGTCGGCGTAACTTCAACATCGAATCGCTCAACGTGGGACGCACGGAATCCCCCGATGTCTCGCGCATGACCATTGTGATGGAAGGCAACGAGGTGGATGTGAGCATCGTGGAGGCCAATCTGTACAAACTGGTCAATGTGATTGACGTGCAGGATGTCACCAATCAACCCGCGGTGACGCGTGATCTGGCGCTCATCAAAGTGCGCGCAAAGCCGGAGCAGCGCAGCGAAATCGCTAACCTGGTTTCGATCTTCCGCGCAAAGATCGTGGATGTGGCTCCTGAAACGGTGATCGTCGAGATCACCGGCACGGAGGACAAGATCGAAAGCCTGCTCGAATTGCTGCGCCCCCTCGGCATTGAAGAAATGGTGCGTACCGGTCAGGTGGCTATGATGCGCGGTACTGGCAGCGGCGAACGGCGCGTTCCCAGCGCCGGGAGCAATGGGAACGGGAAATCGGCATTGAATTCTCCTCCCTCCGCCTCATCTGAGACGGCCAATTGACAACCGATAATTTAGCAGCTGGCTGAGAACTACGCTGTCGGTTGAGTTCAGGATAGATACTTACTTTACAACAACAATCAGGAGTTTTGCATGGCTACGATTTATTACGACAAGGATGCCAACCCGGAGTTGATTCGGGCGAAGAAAGTTGCCGTCATCGGTTTTGGCTCGCAAGGGCACGCCCATAGCCTCAACCTGCGCGATAGCGGCGTGGAGGTTTGTGTGGGCCTGCGTGAAGGCAGCAAATCATGGTCGAAGGCGGAAGCCGCCGGGTTGACCGTCAGGCCTGTTGCTGAAGCGGCCGCCTGGGCGGATGTGATCATGATGCTGGCCCCCGATACGGCGCAACCTAAAATTTACGAAGAAAGCATCGCTCCCTCCCTCACGCCGGGGAAGACGTTGATGTTCGCTCACGGGTTTAACATCCGTTATGGCACCATTGTGCCCCCTACGAATGTGGATATCAGCATGATTGCCCCCAAAGCGCCCGGCCACCGCGTGCGCGAGTTGTACGTGGAGGGTGAAGGGACGCCCGCTTTGTTGGCGGTGTATCAGGATGCCAGCGGGCAGGCCAGGGCTGACGCCATCTCCTACGCCCACGCGCTCGGCGTCACCCGCGCTGGCGTGGTGGAGACCACCTTCGCTGAGGAGACGGAAACCGACCTCTTCGGCGAGCAGGCTGTGTTGTGCGGCGGAGTCTCCGCGCTGGTGAAGGCCGGTTTTGAAACGCTGGTGGAAGCCGGGTATCAACCGGAGCTGGCTTATTTTGAGTGCATGCATGAGCTTAAGTTGATTGTTGATCTGATGTATCGCGGCGGCCTGAGCTATATGCGCTATTCGGTCTCGGATACCGCCGAACACGGCGACTACACGGGCGGCCCTAAAATCATCACCGAAGAGACCAAATACGCTATGAGCCAGATGTTGAAAGACATCCAGGATGGCACATATGCTCAGGGCTGGATCGAAGAGAATCAGAAGGGGCGCCCCTGGTTCAACGAGAAACGCCGCCAGGAACAGGAGCATCTGATTGAGAAGGTGGGCGCCAAACTGCGCGCCATGATGCCGTTTGTTGATCCCGTAGAAATTAAGCCCGGTGAATAAAGGCAGGCCGACGATGGACATCCAGAATCCCAACTATGTGCGTATTTTCGATACTACGCTGCGCGATGGCGAACAATCTCCCGGCGCAAGCCTGACCTCCAGCGAGAAGCTGGAGATCGCTCGCGGGCTGGCACGCCTCGGGGTGGATGTCATCGAGGCGGGTTTCCCCGCAGCATCGCCGGACGACTTTGAAGCCGTGCGCCGCATCGCTGTTGAAGTCGGCAATGCCCGCGGGGGGGAGGTGGCCGGTTGGCAGCCGCCGATCATCTGTGGGCTGGCGCGCGCTACCAAAGGTGATATTGACGCCGCCTGGGGAGCGGTGCGCGAGGCCGCCCGGCCGCGCATTCACACCTTTCTGGCGACTTCCCCCATCCATATGAAGTACAAGCTCCGCATGGATCCGGAGGAAGTGGTTGAGCGCGTGCGCGAGATGGTCTCTTATGCCCGTTCGCTGTGCCCCGACGTTGAGTTCTCCCCCGAAGATGCCGGGCGCAGCGATCCGGAGTTCCTCTATCTGGTGCTGGGCGAGGCGATCAAGGCGGGGGCGACGACCCTCAACATCCCCGATACGGTGGGTTATACCACCCCGGAGGAATTCGGCGCGCTGATTGCCGGCATCATCGCTCACACGCCGGGTATCGAGAACGCCGTTGTCTCCGTCCACTGTCACGATGATCTTGGCCTGGCGACCGCCAACACGCTGGCGGGGATCCAGGCCGGGGCGCGGCAGGCGGAGGTGACGGTCAACGGCATCGGCGAGCGGGCGGGCAACACCTCGCTGGAAGAAGTCGTCATGGCATTGAAAACCCGTCATCCGGTCTTCGGCCTGGAGACCGGCATCGACACCACCCAGATCACCCGCATCAGCCGAATGGTTTCCAATTACACCGGCATGCCAGTGCAGCCCAACAAAGCCATCGTGGGCGCCAACGCTTTTGCTCACGAGGCGGGCATCCATCAAGATGGCATGTTGAAGCATAACACCACCTACGAGATCATGCGCCCTGAGACCGTGGGGCTGCATCGCTCGCGGCTGGTGCTGGGGAAGCATTCCGGGCGGCATGCCCTGCGCGTTCGCCTGGAGGAGATGGGTTACGAGCTGGATGACGAAGAGCTGCGCGCCGTTTTCAAACGCTTCAAGGAGCTGGCTGATAAGAAGAAAACCATCACCGATGCCGATCTGGAAGCTCTGGTGGAAGATCAGCTCGATCGCGCCGAGGCAATCTATACCCTCGACGGTTTGCAGGTGGCCTGCGGGACGATCGGCCTGCCGACGGCGACCGTGCGTTTGCGCGGCCCGGATGACCAGTTACACATTCAGGCTGCTTTGGGAACCGGTCCGGTGGACGCGGCCTACAAGGCGGTAGATGCCATTGTGCAGGCCCCGAACACG
>WFTY01000229.1 GCA_015485245.1 Anaerolineales bacterium
CCTCCAGGCCGCTCTCCTGGAGCACCTCCGCCGTGTGGCGATGGCCGTAGGGCGCATAGGTGCGGGCCACGTGACTGCGCTCAGGGTGATGGGAGCCAGGGTTGGGCTCCGCGCCGCCCTCCGAGGAGCCGACCTTGACCTCGGCGATGACCGGTTTGCCGGCATCCAGCAAATCCGCCTGCAAGAGTGGAAGCAAGGCCAGGTTGACCGCGGTGGCGTTGCAGCCCACCCCGCTGATGTACTGCGCCGAGCGCAGGGCCTTGCGGTGCAATTCGGCCAGGCCATAGGTGAACTTTTCCAGCCAATCTGGCGCGGCGTGCGGTTGGCCGTACCACTTGGCATAGGCCGCCGGGTCTTTCAGGCGAAAGTCGGCGGACAAATCCACGATGATGCTGGCTGCCGCGGCGTACTCGTTGATGCGCTTCTGCGCCGCGCCGTGGGGCAGCGCCAGGAACAGGACGTCCACCGGGTGCAGGTCGTCGGGGGCGCTGAATTTCAGCCGGGTGTGGCCGCGCAAGTTGGGGTGTGTCTGATAGACGTATTCGCCCAGTTTGCGCCGCGAGGTGACCTGCACGACTTCAATCTGGGGATGGAAGAGCAGCAGGCGCAGCAGTTCGCCGCCGGTATAGCCTGAGCCGCCGATGATGGTTGCTTTGAGCATAAATGATTCCTTTTGCGCACGAAGGGTCGTTGAAAAACTTTTGTGTACCTTTTTGTTTTAGGGGTTTGTTTTTTCTTCGGCAACGGCGATAACGTAATCCGCAATCGCCCCGGCAATGTCGATGCCCGAGGTGGGTTGGGCGGTGTGGAATTCCAGCGTGTGGTTGATCTCGTTGACCAGCAATCCCTTGTTGGGGTGCTCAATCACATCCACTGCCAGCACCCCGCCGCCGACGGCGCGGGCCGCGTTCAGGCACAGGGATTCCAGCTCCGATGTGAGGGGGCAGACCTCGCCCGCGCCGCCGCGCGCCGTGTTGGTGATCCAGTGTGGTGAGTGGCGGTAGATGGCGGTGACGACGCGGTCGCCGATAATCAGCGCCCGGATGTCGCGCCCGGGCTTCTCGATATATTCCTGAACGTAAAAAATCGAGTGCTGGTACGAACCGAGGACAGCCTTGTGTTCCAGGATGGCTTCGGCGGCGTCGCGGTCATTGATTTTCGCCAGCAGGCGGCCCCACGAGCCGACCACCGGCTTGAGCACCACCGGGTAGCCCATCGCCTCGATCGCTTCCAGGGCGGCCTCCGGCGTGAAGGCGACCGCTGTGGCAGGCTGGGGCACCCCCGCGGCGGAGAGCGCGTTGGCCGTGGCGATCTTGTCGCCGCAGGCCTCTGCGACCGCCGCTTTGTTAACAGTGGGGATGCCCCAGGCGTTGAGCGTCTTCAGCGCGTACAACCCGCGGGCGTAGCTGATGCTGCGCTCCAGCACGGCGTCGTACTGCTGCCAGGGAGTCGGGTCGTCCAGGTCAAAATGGATTTTGCGGTCGTCCAGACGGTCGAAATCCACGCCGCGTTGGTGCAGGGCCGCGAAAATCCATTTTTCCTCCACGCGCAGGCGGGAGTAGAGGACGCCGATTTTCATTCTCCCCAGTCCTCCGCTTCCATCGGAGCCAGCTCCACCGTCGGCGGATCGAGTGAGATCACTTCCAGGTCTACGCCGCAATCGGGGCAAACGATGATCTCATTTTCCTCCGTTCCGGCAACCAGTTCGATTTCGGCCATACATTCGGGACAAGTTGTGTTGGACATAGTTTTCTCCTTTTGGGTTAGTAAACTTGGTAACTGGGTACTGGGTAATAAGGACGGCCTAGTCGCCTGATTGCCCAGTACCCTGATTACCTGAAATCACCTGCTTTGCTTTCCGTATCTGCTCTTTGACCGCTTCGGGCGCGGTGCCGCCGATGGCCTGGCGGCGGGCGACGCTTTGCCACGGGTCGAAGACCTGATAGACGGATTCGTCAAAAACCGGATGGATGTGCTGAAGCTCCGGCAGAGTCAGCTCGCGGATGGATTTATTTGTCTCCAGGGCGAGACGCACGGCCTGCCCCGTGAGGGCATGGGCCTCCCGGAAGGGGACCCCGCGCCCGACGAGGTAATCCGCCAGGTCGGTCGCCATCATCGAGGCGTCCAGGGCGGCCTCCATGCGGTTGGTGTTCACCGTCATCGTGCGGATCGCTCCCGCCAGCGCCGGGAGCAGCGCTATCAGCGCGTCGAAGGCGGCAAAAACCGGTTCTTTATCCTCTTGCAAATCCTTGTCGTAGGTAGAAGGCAGCCCCTTGAGCGTGGTCAGCAGGCCGGTCAGGTAGCCGAGCAGCCGCCCGGCTTTGCCGCGCGCCAGTTCAAAGG
>WFTY01000230.1 GCA_015485245.1 Anaerolineales bacterium
CCCTTCCACAGCCTGGTCGCCTGGATGCTGGGCGCTTTCATCGTGGCGCACGTGTATCTGACCACCACCGGCCCAACCGTTTTCACAGCGCTCAAAGCCATGATTGACGGCTGGGAAGAGATAGAAGTTACGAACGACAATGAAGAGCAAACACACTAACAGGACAATAGAGCGCTGGCGACGCTTCCCTCCCCCCGCCAACCGCTCCCTCTGGAGGCTGTATGAACACTGAAAATGCAAAACGCCAAAAAATCGGGTTGTTCAACCGCCCTGCAAAACCCTACGCGGACCCCTACCTGGGTGGCCTTCTCATGGGGGTGGTGCTGTTCGCCTCGCTGTTCATCACCGGCAGCGGGTTGGGGGCCTCTGGTTCGGTAGGACGTCTCGCCACATTCATCGTCGACCAAATCAACCCACAGCATGTAGATCGCGTCCCCGATTTATTACACTGGGCCGGCGGCAACACCAACCCGTTAGACGCCACGTTGGTGATGATTACGCTCGGCTCAATCATCGGCGGTTTTGCCTCCGGGCTGATCCACGGCCGCACCAAACTGGAAATTCACAAAGGCCCCCACATCTCCAAGCGCACCCGCCTGATCGCAGCTTTCGTTGGCGGTATCTTTTTCGTCTACGGCGCCCGCATGGCGCGCGGCTGCACATCCGGACAGGGACTGAGCGGAGGCGCAGTGCTCTCCGCCGGAAGCTGGACGGTGGTCTTTGCGATCTTTGGCGGAGCGTGGGCGCTGGCCTATTTCGCTCGCAAACTGTGGCTCTAACATCACAGGAGAAACTCGATGGCTCCTTTTCCGCTTGATCTCATCGGCTTGCTGGGCAAAACCGGCACTTACCTGATCTTCCTGGCGATTGGTTTTGGCTTCGGCTACGCATTGGAAATCTCTGGCTTCAACAAATCCACCAACCTGGCTGGACAGTTCTATTTCCGTGATGCGCGCGTGGTCAAAGTGTTTTTCACTGCTATTGTGGTTGCCATGAGCCTGGTTTTCCTGAGCGTCAGTCTGGGATGGCTGGATTACAACCTGATCTGGGTGCCCCCGACTTACCTGTGGCCAGGCATCCTGGGCGGACTGATTATGGGCGTGGGATTTATCCTGGGCGGTTTTTGCCCCGGCACATCCGTCGTAGCCGCAGCCACCCTCAAAATAGATGGTCTGGTATTTGTGCTGGGTGGATTGGTAGGAAGCTGGCTCTTCAGCGAATCAGAAAGGTTCTTCAGCAATTTCTACTTCGGCAGCTATTATGGACGCCTGACCTTGATGGACGTCTTTGACATCTCCACCGGCACAGCCATGCTGCTGGTTACCGCGATGGCACTGCTTTTCTTCTTCGCGATGGAAAAACTGCAAATCTTCGTCGCCGACAAAGACACGCCCAGAACCCATAGCCGCCAAATTGCCTGGTTTGCACCGCTGGCAGCCAGCCTTGTGGTTTTGCTGAGCGGGCCGCCGACAACAGCGGAAAAGTGGGAGCGCATGGCGGCTGAAAAAGAACCGCTGCTGGCGAAACGCGCTGTCCAAATCCACCCTGGCGAATTGCTGGACAACCTGGCCGACGACAACCAGCCCGTCCTCATGCTGGATGTGCGCCCCGAACAGGATTACAACCTCTTCCACATCCGCGGAGCACGCCACGTCCGCATGGACGACCTGGAACAAACGGCCAACGAATTGCTACTCGATCCCGGCATCAGCCAGACGGTGATTGTAGTAATGAGTAACGATGAAACCGCCGCTACCGAAGCCTGGAAAACGCTGGTCGCCAACGGCGTGCCTAATGTATACATCCTGGAGGGCGGCATCAACAACTGGCTTTCTATCTTCGCTGTGGCAGAAGACGGTATTCAGCCCAAAGTACAGGTTGGTGACGATCAGCTCAACTACGCTTTCTCCGCGGCGCTTGGCGATCAGTGGGAAGCCGCTGACCCCTTCCCTCACGAGTGGGAGCTGGAATACGAACCCAAGATCAAGCTGGAGCGCAAACGCGGTCCTTCCACTGGCGGCTGTGGATAGAATCTACCCCAACTGGCGGTGAGTGAAACGCGGCCCCTTACCCACCCTGTTAAGCGGTGATCCGTCAGGCATGCAGGTGACGGCGATCTTCAATCAGCGCGCCTTCTTCCAACTGCTCAACGAACTCCACTGCGTCCACCTTGATGAGACACACCGAGCGCACCGCTTGAACGGCGGCAGTTTGCACGGCTGCACGATCCACGCCTTCATCCGTCACCAATTGCAGGGTGAAATCATCGCGGTTCGCCGGACGCGTCACCACGGCGCGGAAAGCCTTCACCCCGGCAACCTGCCCCACCGCAAAACGGAGTTGATTGGGGTGGACAAACATGCCGCGCACTTTGACCGCGTCACCCACACGCCCAACGAGAATGATAGAACGCTCTCCCTGACGACTCTGCCCGGGCGCGGGGTCTACGTTGATCGCCAAGTCACCGGTGCCCAAACGGATGAGCGGATAAACCTTGTTAAAAGTCGTCACCACCACTTCGCCGCTCTCTCCCGCGGGGGTGCGCTCCCCTGTTTCGGGGTTGACGATCTGGATAATGGCTGTCTCCAACAGACGCATCGCCAGGCCGCCCTCCAGGTTATAGGCCAAAAAGCCCAGTTCGGCGGTGCCGTAAGCGTTGAGCACGCGCAGGCCATAGGTTTCCACAAAAGTCTGACGCATGGCAGGGGGCAACGGCTCGGCAGAGACCAGAGCGTTTTTCAAGCTAAGGCGCTGACAGAAATCGGGCTGCGCCGCTTCCCCCTTCTCCAGCAGGCTCATCAACCAGGATGGCGTCCCCACATAGCCGCTGACGCCAAAATCGGCGATCATCTTCAATTGCAGTTCAGCGTTCCCCACGCCGGCAGCGATCACCGTCGCTCCCATCTCTCGCAGCACCCGGTCAAACGCCAGCCCGGTAGGGATCAGGTGATAACCAAAAGTATTGAGCACCACATCGCCGGCGGAAAACCCGGCCAGCTCGCATACCTGCCGGATCGAATCCAGCACCGGGCTGTCGCCACCGTCCGGCTCATACAGCGGGCCAGGGGAGAGAAAGACGTGCTCCAACGATTTCACCGGCACAGCGAGGAAACCGCCAAAGGGAGGCTGCTCCTGCTGCAAAGCAACCAGGCGGTCCTTGGAAGTCACCGGAACTTTATCCAAATCCGCCAGGGTCTGTACATCGTCCGGTTTCAGATTCGCCCGATCGAAAGTCGCACGTACAGCGGGAGCATGGGCATAGGCGTGCGGGATAATCTCTTGCAGGCGAGTTTCCAGCGATTGCGACATGAGAGCACCTCCTCTGTGGTCATCCCAGCCAGCGCTTGCGGCGCTTATAGTGTTTCACATCCCGGTACGACTTGCGCTCGCCCACCTGCGTCAGACCGAGATAGAATTCCTTAATGTCTTCGTTTTCTTCCAGTTGGGCAGATGTGCCATCCAGCACCACGCGGCCGTTCTCCATCACATAGGCATAATCCGCGATCTTGAGGGCAACGCGGGCGTTCTGCTCCACCAGCACAATCGCCATCCCCTCCTGAACGCTCATTTTTTTAATCTCTTCAAAGATTTCCTCCACGAGGAGGGGAGCCAGCCCCAGAGAAGGCTCATCCAGCAACATCAAACGGGGATGTCCCATCAGGCCGCGGCCAATCACCAGCATTTGCTGCTCTCCCCCAGAAAGATAACCGCTGACGCGCTTGCGCAAGTCCTTCAATCGCGGGAAGTACGTGTAGACCTGCTCCAGATCGCGTTGCAGCGCCTGACGGGAGGAAGCCAAGCCGCGAGCAATCCCCCCCAACAACAGATTCTCCTCAACCGTCAGATGTTGAAACAGTCGTCGCCCTTCCAGCACCTGAATGATCCCCAAACGGACGATATCCTCAGGCGGCAGGCGCTCAATCCGTTGCCCATCATACTCGATGGAGCCGCGCGTCACCTCGCCTTCCTGGGCGTGCAACAGGCCGGAGATAGCGCGTAACGTGGTGGTTTTCCCCGCGCCGTTGGCGCCTAACAACGCCACGATCGTGCCGCTCTCCACCTGGAGGGAAACCCCTCGCAACACCTGGATCACGTCGCTATAAACAACTTCGATATTATTAAGACGCAACATAAGGCCTCAAGGTACAGGGGAGCGAGACCTGCCCGCTCCCCTGTAAAACGTTGTTCGTTACGGACGCAAGTCCGGGGTCTCGGCCCAGTCTTGGATGACGTTAAAGGCATCCGGGCCACCCTGGATCATGCGGATTTGCGACATGTGCGGTGAGCGGCTGCCGTTGGAGTAATCCGCCCGGATGACGCCGTCCAACACCATCATCGGGCTGAGTTCGATCAACGCCGCCTGCACGGCTTCGCCGGTCAGGTTTTCATACCCCACCGTATCGATGGCATGCATGATGGCCTGCTTGACCATATCCACGCCAGCCACCAGCAGGAGGTAGCCGACATTATGTTCAGCCGCCGGGCGCTCATTCGCATCGAAGAGCTGCTGGGCATACTGAATACCGGCGTTATCCGTATCCGTCCACCACAGGTAGGGGAAAGGCGTGATCAAACCAACGCCGTAGGCCGGATCGGCCAGGAAAGCGTAGGTCGCCAGATCCATCGCCCAGTTATCGGCGGTGACGACGAACTGATCGCGCAACCCCAGAGCATTCAGATCATTGAGGATCGCCGCGGGGCCAAAGGCCAGCGTATTCGTCCAGATCACGTTGGCGCCAGCCGCCTGAGCGTTGAGGATCGCGGTAGTGGTATCGGCAGTCGGCGAGACGTCATAGGTCTCCTCGGCGACGATCTCCACACCCAATTCAGCAAGGTAAGCGCGGCTCTCATCCGTCAGCGCGCCCTGACCAAAGGCCGTCGGCCAGCTGATGTATGCCAGCTTGACAGTATCCCCAGCGTCAGCGGGCTTGTAGGTCTCCCAGTTATCTACCAGGAACTTCATAGTCAACCCCAGTTGATCGGGATAGATCGGCCCCAGACCAAAGGTGTAGCCTGAGCCTTCGCCGTAGAACGCCTTGGCGCTCAAACCAGCCGTGATGTTGACGATTTTATCTTCGGCAAAGCGGGGGGCCAGCGCTTCGGCCTCGCCGGAGCCGTAGGTAATCATCACCAGCACGTTGGGGTCTTCACTGGTGAAGCGGTCATAAGCCGCAACAGCTTCATCAACGTTGCCGGCATCATCAGCGAACTTGATCTCCAGCTTGGCGCCGTAAATGCCGCCAGCCTCGTTAATTGCGTTGACGGCGTCCTCCGCGCCATGGATCAGCGGGGCAGTGATGGCCGCGTACGGGCCGGAGAGATCACCCATGTGATAAATAGTAATCGTCTTGCCGGTCAGGTCAGGCATGCCCTCGGCCATACCATCACCCATAGAGGCTTCCTCGGTCATGGTTTCTTCGGCGGGCATTTCTTCGGTAGCCATAGCTTCTTCAGCAGGCATTTCTTCAGTGGCCATAGCTTCTTCGGCAGGCATCTCCTCCGTTGCCATGGCTTCCTCCGCTGGCGCGGCTTCTTCCGCCGGAGCCGCCTGTTCTGCCGGAGCAGCTTCCTCTTGCGGAGCTGCCTGAGGCTGACAGGCGCTGAGCACCAACGCAGCAACCAGCAGCAGGCCGACTAGCACGAACATCAAACGGGATTTCTTTTTCATCTACTTTTCCTCCTCGGAAAATCGTTTTCTTTCTTTTGCTAAAACCACAAAACTGATTCGCCTATCCAACAAGTTGTTGCCTGGGCATCACCTCCTTTCAATGTCCAGGTCAATGCGAAAACGGCCGCAAGCGCCACGCCGCCTTGAGCAACTGCCAGCGGTGTGCCAGTCCGCGCGGCTCAAAAATCAAGAAGAGCATCAGTGTGAGGCCAAAGAACAGCGGGCGCAACGCCTGTACCGCGCCCGCGGCAGTGGATGGGAACAGCTCGATGAAAAACGGGCCAAACAACGTCGCCCCCTCGGTGAGCATTTCCACCACAATAGCGCCGAAGATCGGCCCCAGATTGGTCCCCAAACCACCGATGACCAGCATCCCCAGAAAAACCACGGAATCGATTAAGCCAAAGGTCTCTGAATTCAAATGGCGAATGTGGTGCGCCGAGAGCGCGCCAGCAACGCCGGCATACACCGCCGCCAGGAAAAAGGCCTGCAATTTGTACTTGAAGAGGTTCACCCCCAGCAGCTCCGCAGCCAGGTCGTGGTCGCGAATGGCAACCAGGACGCGCCCCAGCCGCGAGCGGGAGATGTTGTGCGCCACCACTGTGGAGATCAGCAGCGCGGTGAGGGAAAGCATCAAATAGCGCTGGGGGGTGTTGAACTCCAGCCCAAACAACACCGGTACGTTGACGTTCAACCCCTGCGCTCCGTTTAGCAGCTTGGGGAAAGCGTTGCGCGTGAACCAGGGAATGATAAACTGCGCCGCCAGAGTCGCCATCGTGAGGTAAAAGCCCTTCACCCGCAGCGAAGGCAAGCCAAAGAACAGCCCCACCAGCCCGGCTCCCAGCGCGGCGAGCGGCAATGTAATCAGGAAAGACCACCCCAGGTTGTTGACCAGCAACGC
>WFTY01000231.1 GCA_015485245.1 Anaerolineales bacterium
GGCCGGCGCCGTCTTGTTGACCACCGCGCTGATCTGGGTCGGGACGCGACGCATCATCCAACCCATCCTGAACGTAGCCCAAGCAGCGCAACACTTCGCCGAAGGCGACTGGCTGAAGCGCGCCGTGGTGAACCGCAACGACGAAATCGGCCTGCTGGCCTACTCCTTCAACCGCATGGCAGACGAGCTGACCAAGCTGTACCGCTCGCTTGAAAGCCAGGTGCAATCACGCACCCAACAGGTTTTGACCGCTTCGGAGGTGGCGCAGATCGCCACCTCCGCGACCAGCCTCGACGAGCTGATGGAGCGCAGCGTGCAACTGATCGTCGAGCGATTTGGCTTCTACTACGCGGCGATCTTCATGCTCGATGATTTGCGCGAAAACGTCCTCTTGCGCGAATCCTACAGCGCGGCGACTCGCGGCCCCATCGAGCGAGTCCTTTCCAGTCTGCCGGTCGGCCCCGGCTCGATCATCGGCCTGGTGACCAGCACCAACCAGCCCTATGTGGCCGCCGATGTCGACCAGGACCCCCACTACCTCAAAGTGGACGAACTGCCCGACACGCGCTCAGAAGTCGTGATCCCTCTGAGCGTCGGCGACGAGGTGCTCGGCGTACTGGATGTGCAAAGCAGCCACGTCAACGCCTTCGACCGCGAAATTGTCGCCACCCTGCGCACGCTGGCGAATCAAATCGCCTCCGCTTTGCGCAGCTTCAACCTGCTGGAGGCCACCCGCGTCGACCTGCAAGCGACCTCCGCCCTCTACCAGGCCAGCCACCGCATCGCCGAGGCGGAGGACAAAGATGAAGTGCTTGCCACCCTGGCCGCCGTGCTGGAGCACACACCATTCATCTCAGCGCTCTTCCGCGTGGATGAGAATCAGCTGCAAACCCTGGCGATGACCGCTCCGCAGCAAGAACGCCCCGACCAGTTACCCGCGTTGCCCATTCAACGAGCAGCCCTGGAAGAAGTACTGGGCGACAACCAGCCAATCACCATTGTGGACGGCGAAAGCGCCCCGCCCCTGCCCCCGCGCCTGTTGCAAATGCCGCGGCGTCTGGGTTGTCAGATCTTCACCGTGTTCCCCATCGCCCCGGAGGGCGAGCTGATCGCCCTGCTGATTATGGGCGCGGTCGATCGCGCCCGCTTCACACGCACCAACATCGAACCATACATCAGCCTGGTGGACATCACCCGCACCACCCTCGAAAAAGTCCAGGCGCTCGGAACCATCCAGGAACGTCTCAACGAACTGGAGACCATCAGCACCGTCGGTCAATCCATCTCGACCGAAACCAACCTGGAAAACCTGTACGCCATCATCCACCGCCAGATCACTCAGGTGATGGGGGATATCAACTTCCTCATCGCGCTCTACAACGCCACAAACGACACGATCGAGATCCCCTATATGGACGAGGGCGGGGAGATCGTTTCCGTGGAACCTTTCCCGCTGGCGCAAGGGTTGACCTCCATCGTCATCCGCACTCGCGAGCCGTTAATGCTGGTGGAAGACACCGAGGCCCGCAGCAAGGCGCTGGGAGCCATCGTCACCAGCGGCGGGGCGGCAAAATCCTGGCTGGGCGTCCCCCTGCTGGTCGGCGGCGAGCCGATTGGCGCCATTGTAGTGCAAGACCTGGAAAACGAACATCGTTTTGACGATGACGACCTGCGCCTGTTGCTCACGCTGGCCTCCCAGGTCGCCGTCGCCATCCGCAACGCCCGCCTGCTTGAGCAGACGGAAAGCCAGGCACAGCGGGAACGCCGCCTGTTCGAAATTGCCACCCGCATCCGCCGCTCACCCGATATGCACACCATTCTCAGGACAACGGGCGAAGAAATTGGCCGAGCATTGGGAGTCCACCGGGCACATATTCAGATCCACCTGCCGGAAAACAGCGACACCCATCTTGAGGAGCAAGCATGATCCACCGCTTCAAGCAGCTTTTCGCCAAACAAACCCATCCTCCCTCCTTCAACATCAATTACTGGCGGGAGCGCATTCTCAATGCGGTGTTGCTCGCCAGCACGGTGGCCGGCGGAGTAGCCTACCTGCTCAACCTTCAGGTCGAGCTACAGCGCGGAAATTTTCTGTTTCTGGCTGGGTACACGATCATTTATGCCTGGACGGTGGCGATTGCCCTGGTGCGGCGCATCCCTTACAACTTGCGCGCCGGGACGCTGATCCTCATCCTCTACGCCGCCGGATTTTTCTCGGCGTTGCAATATGCCAGCGTCGGGGACGCGCGCGTCTGGTGGCTGGGTGCCACAATCCTCTCGACGGTGTTCTTCAGCGCGCGGGTCGGCACCCTCCTCGCCATATTCAGCACAATCAATTACCTGGGCATCGGCCTGTTGATGAAC
>WFTY01000232.1 GCA_015485245.1 Anaerolineales bacterium
CTTGCAGCAAGGCCAATTCCTGGCGCAGGTTCTTGAAACGAACGATCAAACTAACCAAATAGAGAGTCATCACCGAGAAGAAAACGGTATACCCAGCGATGAAGTATTTCACCGTATCCGTAGGGGCTTGTTGTAAGAACATTTCCAAGTACTCCTTTATGAAACCAGAGCAGGCGGAGGACAAACCGCGGGCTGCTCTCCACTACCTACTGCTCGCCGTCTTTACGCCGAAACCTTCAAGCGCAGTTCTTCCACCTTTGCCGCCAGCTTGCCCATGCGCACGCGATGCCAGAGCAGATCGGCGAAGAACATCGAAAAGGTAAACAAGCTGAAGAAGAAAGCCACCCGCATCTTGGGCGACATGTTAAACGAGCCTTCTGCCGAGGGATCGCTGCTGCCGATCACCACCGGGTGAATGGTGCGCAACATGCGGATCGAGATGAAGGTCAGCGGGACGGAGATAAAACCGAGGATGGCATAAACCGCCCCAAAGCGCGCCCGACGGTCAGGGTCTTCAATCCCCTGGCGCAACATAATGTAGGCCGCATAAATCAGCTCGACGATCGTCGCGGTGGTCAGGCGCGGGTCCCAGGTCCACCAGGTGTTCCAGATCGGGCGCGCCCAGATTGATCCCATGACGATGGCGACGAAGAAAAACACCAGGCTGATCTCCACCGCTGCCAGGCCGATGATGTCATACTTGCGCTCTCCCTTAACCAGGTAGGAGACCCCGGCGATCGCCGCCACCAGGAAGCCCAGCATACCCACCCAGGCCGTGGCTACGTGGAAGTAAAACACCTTCTGCACCTGGCCCATAGTACGCTCCATCGGTGTATACACAAAGACCAGAAGCACAGCAGCAACGAAGAAGATCGCTGTCAGAATATCCAACACATTCAACCAACGCGGTTTGGCTTCCATACCGATCACTCCTCTACAACGTAATCAAAGAACATAAATGCGATGGACACAAAAATGACATCGTAAACCACCAGCAGGTTGATCCACACCTGCACTTCCTCCCAGGGGACCGATTGCAGTATCCCGCCGCTGGCTTTGACCGCGGCGATCAGCACCGGCAGCACCAAGGGAAAAAGCAAAATCGGCAGCAGGATATCGCGCGTGCGCGCCTGCACCGCCATCGTCGAGAGCAGGGTGCCCACCGCCACGTAGCCCACCGACCCCAGCAAGATCACCAGCAGCAGTCCGGGGCTGAAGAGATTGGTGTTGTACAACACGCTGTAGACCGGCAGCACCACCAGCTCAACGATCAACATGAAGATCAGGTTGCCGATGGCTTTGCCAAAATAAATCGCACTGCGATCCACGGGAGCAAGCAACAACCCATCCAGGCAGCCGCGATCTTTCTCGGCGGCCATCGAGCGGTTCAACCCCAGCGTACCGGCGAAGGCGAAAGTCACCCACAGCACACCGGAGGTCACGCTGGCGCGGGCCTTGGCGTCCAACTCCAGGGCAAAGTTAAAAATCAGAATCACCAGCAGCGCGAATACCAGCATGCCAGTGAGCAATTCCCGGCTGCGCCACTCGGCGGCCAGGTCTTTCCAGACAACCGCCCACATGGCGCGCAAGAAATTCGCCGTTTGGGCGCGCAACCCCACCCGGGGGACTTCGACGCTCACAGAGAGTTGTTCATCCACGGCTGGCCTCCGGCTCGCTGACAGCCTGGCGATAGAACGCCAGCAGATTGTTGGTGGTTTCCATCTCGGCACGCTGCACCGAGGCGACAATTTTACCGCGCGAAAGCACATCAAAGCGCGAGGCCAGATCGGCCGCGCGGGCGAGGTCATGTGAGGTCATTACCACCGTGCGGCCCCGCGCAGCCACGGCGCGCAACACGTTATCCAACATGGCACAGGCATCCTGATCCAGGCCGGTATGCGGCTCGTCAAAGAGCATGACCTCAGGATCGTGCAGCACAGCGCGGCCGATAGCCAAACGCTGCTGCATGCCACGCGAAAAGGTGCGCACAAGGTCATGGCGTCGGTTTGCCAGGCCAACCATCTCAAGCACATCTAAAATGCGCCGTTCCATATCATCAATCGCGTACATGCGCCCGTAAAAACGCAGGTTCTCCATCGCTGTCAAGTCGCCGTAGAGCAACGGTTGATGGGAGACCACGCCCAGGCGCCTTCGCACCGCCGCGGCCTGATCGGGCAGGCGATACCCGGCAATGCGCACCTCGCCCAGCGCCGGGCGCGAGAGCGAGGCCAGAATGCGGAGGAAGGTGGTCTTGCCCGCGCCGTTCGGCCCTAACAGGGCGACAAACTCGCCGGCAGCGACGTCGAAATCCATGCTCCGCAGCACGATTTTGGGGCCAAAGCGCTTGACCAGTTTACGAACCCGGATCATCGCCTCAGGCCTCCTCATTGGCATCCAACAGGCTTTGCAAACGGGCCTTCAACTCGCCACGACGTTGTTGGTATGCGGCCTCGGGAATCTCCCCAGCCCTATAGAGGTCGTCCAGCGCCAGGATGGCGTCGATCAGATCATCAGGGCTGTCGGCGACGGCCTCCTCCGACGCCTCTTCAGCGACATATTCCGCATCTTCACTCGGATTCGAACGACGCCAGAGGTACACGCCAACGCCGATCAAAGCCAGGCCGAACGCGCCCAGGCCAACAGCCAGGTTGCTTCCCGAACCCTCGCCCCCGGCGATCCAGTCCGTACCGGTCTTCGGCGCGCCCGAAAGCGTGAAGCGCAGCGTATCGCCCGCCTTGAGGTTATCCGCCGTGTATGTGGCGTAAGGCGTGCCCTGCAAATCGCGCGTTCCGCTGCTCACCAGTTGATCGCTCTTCAGCTTAACCCCTTCCTGGGGGGCGATCACAATGGCCGCCTGGGTATCCAACGGCAATGGCAGCTCCACATCCAGCTTTTTCCGGTCGTATGGCATGGTGAACGCGTAGGTGACCTCGTAAGGGGTCTCGGAGGGACGAATAGCGTCAATCCCAAAGCCGTTTGGCGCGTCGAAATACCGCAACATCATGCTGTTCTGCACACTCAGGTTCTCCGCGCCGGGGGGGAGTTCAAACACCACGGCAAATTCTTCACCCTCCACCGGGATCACCGTCTGTTGCCCGCGATTGGAGAGCAACAACAGCATAACCACCTGCAAAGAGTTATCCGCGTTGAAATCGAAGAAAATGTGCGCCCGCTCAATCACCAGTTGCGAGTGGTCACTGGTGGTTTCAAAAACCTGAATCTCCAGCTGGGCTTCGGTGGTATCTGCGGAGATCAACGCCAGATCCGAACCGTAAGGCATCTTCTCGTATTCGGTCGTGGCGATGTAAACCAGCCCATCACGCATGGGGAGATCAGCAAACACCACGCGCCCATCCTCGCCCAGCGGGGCGCTCTGGTTGAAAATCTCCTGCATATTTTCATAGGCGTACAGTTTGACATCCGCTCCCACAGGGATATCGCCGCCCATCGGGTTGACAACCACCACTTCAACGGTACCTGTGCCAGAGGCAACGTCCGCTTCCTGGGCGAGGGGGGTTGCCTCTGTCTCCGTTTGTGAGGGTTCTGTTGCCTCAGGCGTGACTTCTGCCTCCGCGGGGGGAGCCGCCGCAGCCTCTTCAACGGCAAACGACAAACGGCGCAGATAGGCCGTCACCGCCCAGCGCTCATCCTCGCTCAACTGGTCGGCAAAAGCGGGCATCTCCCCAGCGCCCTGCGAAATCGCGGCAAACATTTCCGCGGCTGAAATTTGGCTCATATAAGCCTGATCGCTGAAATCCACGGGCATGGCGTTCAGCGTGCTGGCATCCGGGCCATCACCTTTGCCGCTATCGCCGTGGCAGGCCGCGCAACTGGCCGCGTAGATCGCTTCACCCTGAGCCAGCATCTCCGGAGTGACGCTCAACGAAAGCGCGTAAGCGACCACGTCCCAGCGCTGCGGCGCGGAGAGGCTGGCAAAAGGCGGCATATAGCGCTCCAGATTACCGTTGGAAACCATGGCGAACCACTGCGCCGGCGTCGCCTGCCGGGCGACATCCGAGCTGCCCAGGGCGGCCACCGGGTTGGGAAGGTTTGCCGCATCGGGACCGTCGCCCAGGCCGGTCGACCCGTGACAGGGAGCGCATTTCGCAGCAAAAATCGTCTCCCCCTTCGCTGGGTCAGGGGGAACAGCCGGAAAGATCGGTTGGGGCTCTGTTGGGGTAACGCGCTGCGGCGTGGGAGGTTGATACCCCGGGGGGGGGGTGATATCCTCAGCAAAAGATATACACCCTGCCAGCACAAGCGCCAACAGGGAGAGCAATACTACAACAAGCAGAGTCTTCGTCGATTTCATCATGCACACCTCTCCATGCTAGGTCGCCAGCGCCGTGCCGCACTTGGGGCAAAAACGATCTGAACGGGTAACCGCGCCGCCACATTGCGGGCAAAATCCACCGGCTTTGCTCTCACGGCTGCGCCGCCGCGCCGCCAACAACGCTTCAACGGGGTCATCCACACCAATCGTCGACGGGGTAGCCGGGTCAGACTCCAGGGCGGCCTGTAAACGCTCGCCGTAATTCTCCTGTTGAGCTTGTTGAAACGCATCCAGTTGACGTAACACCGTCGCCCCGCGCTGCAACAACTTCTTCCGCATGCCAGGATAGTCCTCCTCGGGGATCTTTCCCAAAGCGTTATCAAAATCCAGCTCTGCCAGCGCGTTGAGGATGCGATCGCGTTCAGCAAGCAGCATGGAAAGGTCGTGCTCTGCCTGCGTGACAACCCGCCCACGATGATCCAACAAAGGGCGGGCGATGAATAGACCGGTCAGCAACATGAGGGTGAGAATTAAGAAAATTGAACCAATGTCCATAAGGTTGTGTCTCAGGGAGTACTCAGCAGCGGATCAACCAGCGCCTGTATCTGCGCCAATGAAGTGAACGGCCCGATCTGGGCGTGTTGTAACACTCCATCCTGATCGATGATATATGTCTCTGGGACGCCGCGAATGCGGAAAGCCTGCGAGATGCGCGTCCCCAGGTCGGCGCCATTGGGATAAGTAATGTCAAATTTTTGCATGTAAGCCCTGGCGGCTGGTTCGGTATCCACATAATTCACGCCCAGGAAGAGCACATCGCCGCGCGGCTGATAAACCCGCCAGGCGGCTTCCAGATCCGCGGCTTCCTGCTCGCAAGGCTTGCACCACGAGGCCCAAAAGTTGACCACCAACACTTTGCCGTGTATATCGGCGGTGTTGATCTCTTCCCCTTCAAACGTGGTCAGGATAAACTCCGGCGCGGGCTCTCCCGGTCGCGCCGGGCCTTCCTGTGATCGTCGCAAGCCCAAGGCCAGCACCGCCAGCAAAACCAGCAGCCCGCCCCAGGCGAGCCAACGACCCCAGCGCGGACCGGTGGACGCTGGAAGTTCTTCCTGGTTTCCAACGTCAGTATGAAGTTCCGTCATGAACGCCTCCAACTTGTCTCAGAGATCGGTAAACAGTCAGCAAGAATCAATCGCCGCGCCGCCGCAATTCCTCCTCCAGGCGTTGTAAGTAATCGTCATCAATCGCCTCGTCGGGCAGCGGCTCGCCCTGAGGTTCAAGTTGCCGCCAGCTGCGGATGCCGCGGAACAAGAGGTATGCTCCGGCAAGGAACGCCGCTGGCGGAACGATATAAACCAGCCAGTTCAACCCCCGACGGGGCGGTTCAGCCAGCACACGATCCCCGTACTGCTCAGCAAAGTACTGTTTGATCTCTTCTTCCGTCCAACCCTGGCTGAGTTGCTCACGGATCAGCTCGCGCCACTGCGCACAGGCCTGCGTGCCGCAAACATCCAGAGGGACGTTTTCGCACACCGGGCAGTAGAGTTGCTTGGCGATGGCGTTCACCTGATCGTCCGTCACCGGCAAGGGGGTCGGCTCCTGCGCCGCTACGCGGTCAACCACAAGCAACGCCGTGAGGGCGAGGAAAAGCAGGGCAAACAGCGTTCGTTTCATCTTTAGAGCCTCTCTTCCTTCCAGGTACATCAATCCGCCGCCGCAGTGGCCCGCCGCCGCGCGCTCGCGGCGACAGATTTTTTGCGCTCACGATCCGGCCAGGCCGTCACCAGCGTACCGATGACAAAAGCCAGCGACCCCAGCCACATCCACTGCACCAGTGGATTGTGATACACCTTGAAGGTGGCGCTTTGGGTGCTGATTTCCTCCCAGTCCACCAGCAAGACGTAGAAGTCATCCTCCAGCGTGCTGCGCACGCCCGGGATGGTCATCGGCTGACCGGAGTCGTAGAAGAAATCGCGCCGCGGGTGAAGTTCACCCACAAATCTGCCATCTTTGTACACGCTGACCACCGCACGGGCGACATTGCGCCCGTCGTCGGTGTCAAACACTGCCAGGGAGTCATACGTCATGCTATAGGCGCCCAATTGCAGCGATTCGCCCAACCGCAGCGCACCTTGCGTCTCGCTCTGGAACATCTCAATGCCAATGATGCCCAGGGCAAGCATGGCGATGCTCAGGTGGATGAGATAACCGCCATAGCGCCGACGGTTGCGTCGGATCAGCTCCATCAACGCGGCGCCCAGTCCCTCACCATGCCGCTTCATGCGAGCGCGCACGCCGCGCTGGTATTCATACACCGTCACGGTGACCACCAGCGCCACCAGCGCGATGCCCACCAAAGCGTAAATGTTGGTGATCCCGCTGGCGATGCTGATAATCAGCACAAGCAACGAGACCAGGCCAGGCTTCCACAGGGCGCGTCCCAAGGTCTTCACCGTGGAGTGCCCCCAGGCCGAGAGCGGCGCCACAGCCATCAGCAGCAACAACGCGGCGAACAATGGGCCGGTCGCGCGCTCATAGAACGGCGGGCCAACAGTCACCTTCTGGCCGGTCACCAGTTCAGAAATCAGCGGGAAAATCACTCCCCAGAAACAAACCACTAAAATGCCCATAAAGAGTAGGTTGTTGAGCAGGAACAGCGCCTCGCGCGAGAGCAAAGAAGTCATCTGCGTCTGCGCTTTGAGGTCATTCCAGCGGTGGAGCACCAGGGCCATCGAGGTGATGAACGTCAACCCGATGAAGGCGAAAAACAGCGGCCCGATGGCGCTTTGGGCAAACGCGTGCACCGAGGAGAGCACCCCGGAGCGGGTCAGGAAGGTACCGAAGATCACCAGGGCGTAGGTGAGGATAATCAGCACCATGTTCCACTGCTTGAGCATGCCGCGCTTTTCCTGAATC
>WFTY01000233.1 GCA_015485245.1 Anaerolineales bacterium
CGGTTTTCTGGCCGCTCAACTGGCTGTTGGAAGGGCCGCGCACCCATTGGGGTTTCTTCCCGCTATGGTTGGGATACTGCCTGACGGTGGACGCTTTAACGCTGCGCCGTCGGGGGACTTCGTTGCTGCAACGTAACCCCCGAGGTTATCTTGGCCTGTTCGTCATCTCAGCGCCGGCGTGGTGGCTGTTTGAGCTGTTCAACGTACGTCTGGGCAACTGGTACTACGACGGGCGGGAATTGTTCAGCGACCTGGAATACGGCGTGCTGGCGACGATCGCTTTTTCTACCGTGATCCCGGCGGTGTTCGGCGCGGCGGAGTTGGCGCGCAGCTTCCCCTGGGTGGAGCGCTTCGCCCAGGGGCCGGCGATTCACCCTACAGCGCGAACGAAAGCGATTTTCTTTCTCCTCGGCTGCGGAATGCTGGCCCTGATGCTCGCCTGGCCGCGCATTTTCTTCCCCTTTCTGTGGCTGAGTCTGTACTTCCTGCTGGAGGCTGCCAACCTGCATTTGGGTAACCGCAGCCTGCTGGATGACCTGGCGCGCGGCGACTGGCGCCCGGTCTTCGCACTGTGGGGAGGGGTGCTGCTCACTGCCTTCTTCTGGGAGATGTGGAATTATTATTCATACCCCAAATGGATTTACCGTGTTCCCTTTGTGGATTTCTGGCACATCTTTGAGATGCCGTTGCTGGGCTATGGAGGGTATCTGCCGTTTTCGCTGGAACTGTTCGCCATGTACCATCTGGTTGTTGGGCTGTTGGGGGAAAAGGATTCAACCTATCTTGAGCTGAACATTTAGGAGCATTGGTGGGCTGCGGTCTGCCGTCATCGGTCTTCAAGAATAGGATATAATCTCTCTGGCGCGTTGGTCGCCTCTGTCTCCCCTGTCATGCACGTTATGGGAGGGGTTTTTGCTTGTTTGAAAGGAATTTTGCATGGCGCACGTCTCACATAAATTAAAGAATCCTTTTGAGGGGGCGTTGGCAGGGGGAGGGGATCCGGCGACCTCTCCGCTTTACGTTTTTGGCCCTTTCCTCAAATTGATCGTCATCGCCGGCGTGGCGCAAATCACGTTTGGCGCCTCGGTCTGGCTGGTGGTGCTTACCATCGGAGTCGTCTCAGCGATGTACCGCCTGGTAATGCAATGGGTCACCGATGGCAGCGGCGGTAGCGGACTGAGCGAGGAGGAGTTTGGCGGCTGGGCGGCCAAGATCAACGCCGGGATCACGTTTATCGAATACACGCTGACTTTCCTGGTCAGCATGGCGGCGATGGTCACGTTTATTGCCGACCGCGTGCCGTTATTGAATCATGAGCTGATCTGGGGGGTGCAGTATCGCACCCTGGTGGCTATTGGGTTGAGTGTGTTCACCGGCTGGCTGGTCAACCGTGGGCCAAAGATGGCGGCGCGCGCTTTTGGCCCCGCCACACTGGGGGTGTTGTTGCTCCTCTGGGCGATGATCATCGCCACGCTGGTGAAATTCGGGTTTCGGTTGCCCGATTTCAACTTCCGCGCTTTTCAACCGGAATATATTCACTTTACGCTGGGAGGGTATGTGCGCATCCTGGCGGTGATGACGGGGATTGAGGTGTTTGCCAACATGGTGGCCGCCTTCGAAGGAAACCCGGCGGAAAAAGGGAAGAAGGCGTTTAACAGCCTGTTGATTATCATGGGGACGACCGCGGCGACGATGTTGATCGTCGGCCCGGCGATCTTCCAGCTTTCCGATCCGACGATTGAAGGCGTTTCCGTTTTCACCCAGACGATGGATGCTTTGCTGCCCGCGCCTTTACCTTACCTGGGGACGCTGGTTGGCATCGCCGTGTTGATGTCCGCTTCAGCAGCCAGCGCGCAGGGGTTGCAAAACCTGGCTTTGGGCCTCTCCGAGCGGCGCTATGTGCCCCCCTCGCTGGGACAGCGCAACAAGTTCCAGGTCGCTGATAAACCGGTGTGGATTGAGGTGTTTATCGTCGCGGTGTGCTTCCTGTTGTTTGGTACCAGTGAAGAGACTTATCTGGCGATATACGCCGCCGGGGTGTTTGTGCTCCTGAGCATGACCGGATGGGCGGTCACCAAGCGGCTGGTGCGGCAGATCAGGGAGGACTTTGCGCTGGGCAAGCTGGCGCTGATCGTCGGTACGGTGGTCGCTGCTACCCTGACCAGCGGAGCAACGATTGTGATCTTTTTGGAGCGTTTCACGGAGGGCGCCTGGACGTACCTGCTCTTCATCCCCATGCTTTATGCGCTTTTCTCCTTCTCGCGGGCGCGCTTGGGTGCGCCGAGCGCGATGATGGATTACCTCGGTCGGCTGGACGCGGCGCAACTGGCCGGGTTTGGCTTTGGGCAGATGGATCCAGCCGGAGGGGCCTCGGAGGTCAAGAAAGTGGCTTCGCTGGAAGACTTGCGTTGGGAGCCGGCCCCGATCCAAGAGAGCCGCTGGCGCCAGGAGCAGATCGAAATTCGTTCGGTCGCCGTCCTGCTGGATGGCTCCATCTACGCCGAGGGCGCTTTGCCCTGGGCGCAGTTGATCTGCCAAGCCACCGGGGCGAACCTCATCCTGCTCTCCGCGGTCAAGAATCATACCTCCGAGTTGCAGGCGCGCTATGAAGCTGCTTGCCAGGAACGGCAGCAGTACCTGGATGGAGTAATGAAAAACTTGCGGGCGAAAGGGATCTCCGCGGAGATCGCTATTCGCCCCGGCTTCATCGCCGATGCAACTCAGGGGCTGATCCATGAGCGGCGGGTGGACCTGGTGGTGACAACCACGCGAGGGAAATCCGGGCAGATGCACTGGTTGAGCGGAGGGGTCTCCCGCAAACTGGTGCAGAAGATCAATCAGCCACTGTTGCTGATTCAGATTCCCGAGGACGGCGAGGCGCGCCCCCCGCGCCTGGAGCGTATTTTGGTGGCGCTGGATGGCTCGATCTACTCGGAGCGAGTTTTGCCGTACGCTCGCGCCCTGGCGCAGACCTTTAACAGTGAGTTGATCTTGCTCTCCGTCCCGGCGGTGCCTGAACCCGAGGACTATCACGCTCCCGCTGAGGTGCTCAACGTCATCCGCGAGCGCGCCGAGGCCAGCATGCGCAATTTCCTTGAAGCGGTGGCCCGCTCGCTCAGCGAGAGCGGAATCCGGGTGCGCATTCGCGTCACCGGCTCGCTGCCGGCGCGTACCATCGTCCGCGTGGCCGCTGAAGAAGATGTGGATCTGATTATGAACACCTCGCGCGGGCGCGGTGGTTTTGATCTCTTCCTGCTTGGCAGCGAGGCGCAGCGCGTGGTCGCCAATACCACGCGTCCGGTGTTTATGATGCCGATTCACGACCGTCCTGATTAGGGTATAATAACGCCCATGCAGTCACGGCACGAATTTCATCCAGAGTTGATTCCCCGTCGCGGGGAGTGGATCGCCTGGGGGCTGGCGCTGGTCGCGTTGGCTGTGCTGGGCGCCCTTCTCGCCCTCGGCGCGCGCCTGCCGTTGACGGGCATTCTGTTGGCCGGATTGCTCACCCTTTCCGCTGCCAGCATCAGCCTGGGGAACTGGATGGATCGCCATACTGCGCTCACATTGCACCCTGATGGGGTGCGCTTCCGCAATGGGTTGCGGGATGTTTCCCTTTCGTGGGAGGATATTCAGGAAGTGCGCGTGGATGATACCTCCCTGGGGCGGCGTGTGCAGGTGCGCGGCGAGAACGACGGCTTCGTCTTCCGTACCCTGGGCGAGGTGTGGGCGCGCGATGAGCTCAAGGGGCGGACGGGATTCCTGGAGGGTGAACGGATCCTCAAGGAAATCCTGCACTCCGCCGGATTGCAGGAAAGCCGTCGGCAGGATGATGGACAGTATTACGCCCGCCCGTAGGGGCGGGGCCTGACCGTCACGTCCCTACATGCGCTCTCCCCTGGTGAGGGCGCATTTTGTTTGGTGAACTTTTGGAGGCCACTATGAGCAAGATGACCATTGATGAGCAGGTCGCCCTGTTGATGCAAGGAACCGAATACGGCGACGAGCAATTAAAGCAGGCGATGGCCGATGAGCTTCGCCAGCGGTTGATCGAGGCTGAGAAGGAAGGCCGCCCGTTGAAGGTGTATTGCGGCTTCGACCCGCGCACGTCTGATCTGCATTTGGGGCACACCGTCCCCATGCGCAAACTGCGTCAGTTCCAGGAGCTGGGGCACGAGGTTACCTTTGTGGTGGGCAACTACACCTCGCTGATCGGCGACCCTTCGGATAAGGACGTGTTGCGCCCGCGACTGACCCCGGAGGATGTGGCGCGCAACGCCCGCACCTACGCCGAGCAGGCATACAAGATCCTCGACCCGGAGAAAACCAAAATCGTCTACAACGCCGACTGGCTTTCGAAACTCACCTTCGCCGAGTTAATTGAACTGGCCTCCAACTTCACCATCCAGCAATTCCTGACGCGTGAGAACTTCCGTCTGCGCTGGGAGAAGGGCGACCCGATTTACCTGCATGAAACCTTCTACGCCATTATGCAGGGGTATGATGCCTACGCTCTGCGCACCGACGTGCAGGTGGGCGGCACCGATCAGTTGTTCAACATTGTCACCGCGGCGCGCAAGCTGATGAGCTTCAAGGGCGTCAAGCCAAACATCGGCATCATCCTGGGGATTCTGCCCGGCACGGATGGCGAGGTTAAGATGAGCAAGTCGCTGGGCAACCACATCCCGCTGCTTTCCACGCCGGAGGATATGTATGGCAAGGTGATGAGCATCCCCGATAAAGCCATGGGCGACTACTTCCGCCTGGTGACGCGCTTCACCCCTGCGGAGATCGCGCAGATCGAGGCCGACTTGCAAGCCGGGAAAGTGCACCCGCGCGATGTCAAGATGAAACTGGCGCGCGAAATCGTTTCCATATATCACAGCCCGGAGGCGGCACAGCAGGCCGAGGAAGCTTTTATCCGCGTTTTCCAACAGGGCGATGTGCCGGAGGAGATGCCCGAATATACGCTTCAGGTCGGGCAAACGGTGCTGGAGGTGCTGCGCGCCGGGGGGCTGGTGAGCAGCAACAGCGAGGGGCGGCGGCTGATTCAGCAAAACGCCGTCAGTCTGGACGGGGTGAAATTGACCGACCCTCACGCTCCCTTCCCTGGCTCGGGCGTGTTGCGAGTTGGAAAGCGTAAATTCCTGCGCGTGCGTTAAAACTATCCTCCCGCAGGTTTACAACCTGCGGGAGGATAAGTAGATTGCTTTTACGGCTGTGCTACCGCCGCGCCCGGCACGCTATCCAGCAACGCCACATCTAGCGTCCAGCCGTCGCCGGAAGTGCGGTAGCCACCCTCGCCGCGCAGGGCAAAGTGACCGGCGCCGCGGGCGTACATGCGGATGTGGTCGCCGGCGATGGCGACGGTGACCTCGCTGCCGGCGATGGTGGCGGTGCCGTCAAAGCCGCTGTAGAGCGTCCAGCCGTCGCCGAGGTCCTGGCGCACACCTTCCCCCTGAATGTAAATCTGCATATCGCCCGCGCTATCGCGCACCCACAGGCTGCCGTTTCCGCTGACGGTCATGCTGCCCTCGCCGCGCACCACGCCGATCCCGCTTCCCCAGGCGCGCAACGCGCCATAACCATTGCCAGATGCGGCCAGCGCCAGCCCCGGCAGGGTCAGCGCGGCGAGCAGGGAAAGCATGAAAGCCGGTTTAAACAGACGTTTGATGGACATGACATCCTCCTTCGATCTTGAA
>WFTY01000234.1 GCA_015485245.1 Anaerolineales bacterium
CCCTTGCCGCAGGCGTAAGCGCGCTTGCAGAGCCAGCGCCCGCGGATGGGCGGGCTGGTGCGCCAGCGCCGCGGTGAGCGCCTGAGCGGCTTCCACCTCTTTGCCGGCATCCAGGGCTAACTCGCCGCGCAGGCACTCACCGCGGCGCTGGCGCACCAGCCCGCCCATCCGCGGGCGCTGGCTCTGCAAGCGCGCTTACGCCTGCGGCAAGGGGATGGTCAGGCAGCAAACGATAATTTAAAACAGTCACTCGCCGCCTACGGCGAACAGAAAACGCCGCCACTGGAAGACACCCTCGCCCTGGCGGAAGCCGCGGTGGAATGCCAGGCCTTCAACGCAGCTGTTCACCTGCTTGACAAGGTCGCCGATCTCGCCAGCCCGCGACTTCACCTGATGCTCGCCCGCGCCCTGACGCTGCGCGCCGAACATCAGCAGCTCTGCCGGGCGGTCAACATCCATCGCCATGCTCCCGGCCCTGCCGCCCTCGCCGAGCAAGCCTACCGGCAGTTTGAGGAGGCCATCCTGGCGGCCAACCGCGCCCTGGAAAAAGTGGGCGAAGCGCTGGAAGACGAGCGCGCCGCCGCCCAGGCCGCGATCTCAACCTGGCTGGCCCGCGGGCAGGCCGCCTTCCGACCCAGCCGCCAACACGCCCAGGCGCTGCTCGACATCCCCTACTCCCCCGCCAACCAGGCTGCATACCTCGCCGCCTTGCGCCTCAGCGGAGAGGGGAAAGCCGCCGCGCAGCACGCCGCCGCCTTGCTGGAGAATGACAATCCCCAACAGGTCGAACACCCCTGCCTGCTGGCGCAGGTCGCCCTGACGCTGGCGCGCGAAGCCCCCCAGGCCGCAGCAGGCGCCGCGCAACTGGCCCTGGATCAAGCCATCAAGCAAGGCTGGCCGCAGTACCCCGTCTTCATCGCCCTCAAAGCCAGCATCGCCCACCGCAATGCGGCACGCGCCACGCAGCTGCAAGCCGCCCAGGATCTGTTGACGATTTGGGAAGAAGAGCCTTACTGGCATCTAATGGCCGCCGACCTGCTGCTGGAACAGTCCGGCGCAGAGGCAGAGCAGCAAACCGACCAGGCCATCCAGCACCTGGAAAAAGCCGTTCAGCTCGACCCGCTCAACAAGGCCAGTCATTGCAAGTTAGGGCGCGCTTACCTGAAAGCCGGCCGCGCCGAGGCGGCTGTTGAAGCCCTGCAACACGCCCTGTCCATCGCCCGGGAGGACGCCGAAATCTGGTTTGTTCTGGCACAGGCCCAGCGCCAGCGCGGCGACCTCGCCGAGGCGGCCCGCTGCGCGCACACAGCCGCCCGACTGACGGAAAACCCCGCCGAGGCCTACCTGTTGCTGGCCCAAATCGCGCTACAAAGCGGCGCGCCCGACGAGGCGCAGCGTCACGCCAACCAGGTGTTGCAGCTCAACCGCGGCCACCCGCAGGCACTGATGGTGCTGGCCGAAGCGTTGCAAGCCCTGGAAAAGCCCGCCGAGGCGCTTGAAGCGCTTGAAGCTGCGGCGGCACGCTCGCTGCCCGATACTCCCCTGCTGCTCAAAATCGTCGAGCTGCGCCGCGCGGTGCAAGGCGAGAAAGCCGCCGCCAAAGAACTGGTGCGCCTGCACGAACACCGCCCGGATGACCCGCTCATCAACCTGGCGCTGGCGGAAACCCTGGCTAACCTGGGTCAGATGAACCGCGCCATACACATTGCCCAAAAAACACTGCAAAACACCAACGACCTCACCGAGACGGAACAGGCGCGCCTGCACTTCGTCTTAGGACGCACGCTGCGGCAAAGCGGCCAGCTCGACCAGGCGATCCAGGCGTTGAGCGACGCCGTCGATATTCAACCGGAATGGGTCGAGCCTTACCTTGAGCTGGGGCGCGTGTACCATGAACGCCGCCAATACCAGCGCGCCATCCAAACCCTGCAGCAGGCGATCTCCATCGCTCCCGCTGAGGCGCGGGCATACCACTGGGCCGGTCTGGCGCTCAAGGAGATCAAAGATTACCCCAACGCCGAGATGATGCTGCGCAAGGCTGCCCGCCTGGCGCCCAATGACATCCGCATCCATCGCCAGCTCGGAGCGGTGGTGGCGCTAAACCTGGTGCACAACAAACAAAACGCGCTTGTCGATTCTCACTAACTCAGGATGGGATCACGCATGAACAACCTGCAACCTCTGCCCGCCGGCCAACCCTGGCCGCGCGACTACCTGCTCACCCTGCTCACGACGGCGCTCTCAGCCAAAGCTTATCGCTTTGCCGAGCAGGTTGCCCTCGCCTGGCTGACGCACTACGAAAACGACCTGGAAATTCAATTGCTGCGCGCTCAGGCACTGATCGGTGACGGACGCGCCGCCCAGGCGCTCCCCCTACTAGAACGCATCTGCCAGGCCGATCCGGAATATCGCCCGGCCCAGGAATTACGCGCCCACACATTGAGCAACGCCAACGCGAAGGGGATCTCCGAAGCGCTGGGTTGCACCCTGGCGTTGGGGGGCGAGTTCCCGGCGAGGCAGAAGCTGGCTCACCCGGCGCCAGCCTGGGCCCAGCCGCTGCGCGTGGCGCGCCACGCCATCGAGCGCGGGGATTTAGAGAGCGCGCTGGAACCTCTCCATGCCGCGCTCGGCAGCCCGCAACCCCCGGCGCTGGTCGCTGTCACAC
>WFTY01000235.1 GCA_015485245.1 Anaerolineales bacterium
ACGATTAGCGCCGGAATCACTGGACGATACCTTTCGGAATTGGTGGACGATTTGCTTCGGAATCGGTGGCCATTTCCCCCCGGATTATGCATCGTCAGCATCAGGGTGGTGAAGGTGCGCCGCAGGCGCGGCAGCGTGAAAGGGGGCTCCGCCGACAGGCGTCGCTGTACCACGGCGGTGAACGTGCGCAGGAAGGTCTTCACCAGAGCGGGGGATAGCGAGAAGATGCGCTCTCCTGGCTTGCGGCTCTCGGTCAGCGGCGCGAGGGCGGAGAGCAGGATCTCCGGCAGCGGCAGCACCCACTGGGACGAGACCGGCAGGAAGAGATCGGCGGTTGCCTGGGGTTTCTCCGGCAGGCGCGCCAGGATGGTGGGGCGATAAAGGATCGCACCCCATTGGGGGACAAAACGCGGGTGATCGAGCGCTTTCCCTGGCGGCGGGCCGATGTCCATCTGCAGAAGCCACTCCAACGGACGACCGGTGAACAGCAGGAACAACAGCAGTGCTTGCAAGGGCGCGTCCAGTTTGAAGGATGCGTTCGTCAGCAGAGCTGCAAGTTGCGGCGGGAGGGAACCCCAATCCAGCGGGTGGGCGTATTCGCGCATCATCGCCCATTCCTCGCTGTGGATGAACAAACGCGCCCGGCCGATGGTGGCTTCCAGCAGGTCCTCTTCCAGGCAGCTCTCGGGGTACAGCTCCCGCAGCGTCTCGCGGGTCAGGGTCTGGATGTGTTTGCTGCGGAACCCATCCGGCGTCTCGTGGGTCTCTGGCGGGTCGTCGTCTTCGCTCATCAGGGGGCGGCGGCGCTTGGGCCCTCGATGTTTCCCGGATGGCGGCGCGATGGCTTCCTGCGCCCATACAAGGTGGACGAAATTAGAGAAATAAGCTCTGCGAGTGCTGTCTTTCAGTGGAGTGGAGCGGTTTCCCCGACGCCGTTCGATGCGTTGCGCCGTCTGCCAGATGATGTCCATGGCCTGATGTCGATCCTTGTCTTCCACAGCCTGCTGTAGGCCATCGAGCAAGTCCTCGTCGAGGAAGCGCAGCATGGCAGCCAAGCCGGTGAACAGATTGCGCGCCGGTGGGGGAAGTCGCCTCGGCCAGCCATTGACTGCCAGCGTGCGGACGACCCCACGGTGGATGTCTCCAGCGAGTAGGGAATAGGCGGGAAAAGGATACAGATCCAGGTGCGTCAGCAGGATGCGATTGTAAGAAGCGCCGGGGTCTCGGGCGCGGCGGGATGGAAAACGA
Organism: Anaerolineales bacterium; assembly: GCA_015485245.1. Taxonomy (GTDB): domain Bacteria; phylum Chloroflexota; class Anaerolineae; order Anaerolineales; family UBA11858; genus J130. The sequence goes on from WFTY01000235.1 coordinate 1,249, forward strand.
AGCACTTCAGGGAAGCGGGCGACCAGCGCAGGATCACGTAATGCCTTGGACAGGGCAGCGATTAGCGTTTGTGCGCTTTCGTCCGGTTCCAGGCTGTTAAGGATGTGCGTCCACAGCGGCGGTTTTCCTGGTAGTTTAGCAAGTGGCAGGGCCAGGCCGGTCAGATCGTCATGGAGTACGATCACCCGCAACATGCGTTGAATATCCACACTCAGGAAAAGCGGGGCGGAGCCAGAGTGCGGCGACAGGTGTTCAGCCAGTGTGTTGGCAAATTCCTGGCTGCGCGGCCCAATCATCCCCGTTGGAACCAGGGCATCCGCCGGTGGCCAGTCGTTGAGGTATTTTATGGCCTTTTGCACTCTTCCAACCTCCGTTATGGGCGCGCTTGAGCGCCGTCTCGCAAAGCGAAGTTTTTGGAAGAAGGTGGAAACACGCTTTCATTAAGCGCGCCGAGGCTGCCTGGGCACGCAGAATGGTGCTCAAGTCGTACTGCCCGACGGAGAATTTCGCTTTGTGCTGGTGGGTTACCCCAAGCGGCTTCGCTTTGGACAGGCGTTAGGGTGGTCATGGTTTGTTCTCTTGTAGGAATCAAAAATCCCGCTCCGACGGGATTGAAACAGCGCTTCGACGTACCATGCAAGACGCTTCTTCTCATCTTCAACCGTAGGAATCAAAAATCCCGCTCCGACGGGATTGAAACATCTGATTCCTCCCGTAAATTCAGAGGCGTATGGGATCTTTGCCTTGTAGGAATCAAAAATCCCGCTCCGACGGGATTGAAACGTTTGGTTCTTTTGTTTGTTTTGTTGTTCTTGTGATTGTTTGTAGGAATCAAAAATCCCGCTCCGACGGGATTGAAACCGCCGGTAC
>WFTY01000236.1 GCA_015485245.1 Anaerolineales bacterium
CGCCCGGCGAGCTTTTTCGCCCACGCGCGATTGCAGATCCATCTCCAACTGTTGGCCCTTTTGCATCACCGGATCAAGCTCGGCGGCGATGCGCTCATCGTAGCTGGACTTGACCTCTTCTTCACGCGCTCTCAGAGTTTCCAGCTGTTCATCACGGGCGGCTTTCAGCGCTTCAATCTGGCTATTGAGCGATTCCACCTCTTCCGGGATACCGGAAGCATATTCCTCTTCCAGGCGTTTGAGGGCTCGCTCGCGCGCTTCTTCATCCACATAGGTGACCACATACTGCGCGAAATACAGCACCCGGTCGAGGTTGCGGCGAGAGATATCCAACAACAACCCAAGATGGGAAGGCAGCCGCCGGGCATACCAGATGTGCGCCACCGGGGCAGCCAGCTCAATATGCCCCATGCGCTCGCGCCGCACGGCGGCGCGCGTCACCTCGACGCCGCACTTATCGCAGGTAATCCCTTTATAGCGGATGTTCTTGTACTTTCCACAATAACATTGCCAATCTCGCTGCGGGCCAAAGATGGCCTCACAAAACAGCCCATCCTTCTCCGGCCGCAAACGACGATAGTTAATCGTCTCCGGCTTAAGCACCTCACCATACGACCAGCTCCGAATCGTCTCCGGCGAAGCCAGGGAAATCCGTAATGCTTTGAGTCCCTTAGTTTCCACGCGCGCGCCTCCTGCTGTGAATCTGGCACATCCTTTTCGTCAACCTGCTGAGAAATCGCTCAGACTTGAGGGATGTCCCCAAAAAGCGAACAAATGTGCTGTAACATAGACAAACAAAAGCAAGCGCATGAGGCCTCTCGCCTCAAGCGCTCGCTACATCTCGCGGATCTTCATTTATCGTTCTGCATGCGGGCTGGATTATATCAGCACTCCTGCTCTCTGGTCAAGCGCCAAATTCCCCGCGCTCAAGGCTGACGCGCAGGAATTTCGAAGTAGAAGGTGCTCCCCTCACCCAGTTTGCTCTCCACGCCAACCTGACCGCCATGCCGCTCCACAATGGATTTGACGATCGCCAGCCCCAGGCCGGTTCCGTGTTGGCGCTTTGCCCGGCGATCCGCGCTGCGATAAAACTTTTCAAACAGGCGTGGCTGATCCACCGGAGAGATGCCAATGCCGTTATCCTGCACGGCGAACAGCAGATTCTCCCGGCGAGGGACAACGCGCACCCACACCGAACCGCCTTCAGGGGTGTATTTGATGGCGTTCTCCACCAAATTGTGCAAGGCACGCTGCAACAACGCCCGATCCGCTTCAACCACAGGGGGCATATCGGCGGCAAGTTCCACCTGCAAGTCGATGGATTTCTGCCGCGCCTGGATGCGCAACTCCGTCACCACGCTCTCTACCAGCTCGCGCACCGGCTGCATGGTCAACTGCAGACCAACCCCGGCTTCGATGCGTCCCAGGTCGAGCAAATCGCTGACCAGTCGCGAGATGTTCTCTACGCCAATAACGATTTTACGCACATACTCCATCTGCTGCGGGTTCAGATCCCCAACCATCTCCAGCATGGTAGCATAGCCGCGCATTAAGGTGAGCGGCGAACGCAGATCGTGACTGACGGTGGAGACAAACTCGGTCTTCAGCGTATCCAACTCCTTAAACTCGGTGACGTCCTTAAGCACACACACCCGACCAATAGGCCGCTCATCCATCACGATAGAGGACGCCGTAGCCATGAACACACGCCCGTCTGGCAGAGTAACCTCGCGAGTTTGCGGCCCTTCTCCAGGTTGCGTGAGCAAAGCGACCAGATCATCCTGCTGCACCACCTCGCTGATCGGCCTGCCTACGCTGATCTGCCGCCCCAGGCCGAGCATTCCCCAGGCCGCGGCGTTAATCAACAGCAAACGATCCTGGTCATCGGTCACCAGAACGGGGTCAGGGGTAGAGGCCAGGATCGCCGCCAGGCGTTCGCGCTCGACCTCGGCCGTCAGGAAGAGGCGCGCGTTGGCCGCGGCCAGCGCGGCATGTCCGCCCAACGTGGAGATGAATTGAACCTCTTGCTCACTGAAAAGATGCGGCTGATCGTAAGCCACCCACAGCACGCCAAAATAGGTGCGCTCATGCCGTAACGCCACCGCCATCAAACTGCCCAACGGCGGCGTCTCTGGGCCAAAGGTGAGCAACGAAGCGCGCACCGGGTTGGATAACACCAGCTCATCTTTACCGCTCTGCTCCATCAGGGCCAGAATCTGGTCGTCATAGTGGGTTGCCCAATCTCCACCTTCCCCCGCACCAAAGCGCGAGGAAGATTCGGTCTCCCCATCGCGCGCAGGCACGATCCCCGGCACCAGCACCACCCGCGCCGCGCTGGCCCCAAAGGTCAGTGCGGATTCCAGGATCGGCTGCAAAGCAGCGTTCAATTGTACGTTGGAGGCCACACTCTGACTGACCCGCAAAAGCTGGTTCAGCTCTTCCAGACGCGCCTTCAGGCTCAGGCGCATTTTCTCGAAAGCGCGCCGCAGACGCCCGGTTTCGTCCGCCCCTGCGGTTTGCAAAGCATGATCCAGTTGCCCCTGGGCGATGCGCTCGGCCTCGTCGGTCAACGTGCGCAGGGAAGCCGTGATCACCCCCAGGCTAAGGCGCATGAACAACACCCCGCCGATGGCCAGCAACATCACCATCACCAGCACCGGCGCGGCGATGTCAATGGCGATCTGCTGCGCCTGTCGCGCGGGCACCATCATCACCACACCCCAGGATGTCCCCGGGATCGGACGATAATACACAAACTGACGGGTTCCATCCGGGGCGGTGTTATCGAACAGGCGCGCTTCGGCAGGTTTTTCGCCAGTGTACAGGCTCAACACCTGTTTTGCGGGGGAATGATACAACACCTCCCCAGCCTCATTCACCAGCAACCCCGCCCCTCCCAGGTCTGACAGGCTGTTGAGGTTGGTCAAAATCCCCTGGGAGAGCGGGTTGGTGTCCAGGGCCGCGCGCCCCAGCAACACGCCGGCGGGCGACCCGTCTGCGCGAAAAATAGTCGCCAGAAAACTAAAATCCATTCTGTGCGCTTCCCCCTCCATTGGAATAGTGTAAGCCTGTACGGGAATGCGCGCCTCTACCGCCTTGCTCAGCCCCACCTGTTCCTCCTGGGTCGTCGGCAGGGCGTTGTAATTCGCAGCCGGGTAACTTGCGAGGGGCTCCAGATCAGCATCGAGGACGAACAACTGATAGAAGAAAGGCACCGTCAACGCGTTCGCGCCGAGCGCCCTGGTCAGCTCCGCGTCTGTCATGGCGTCGAGGTCAAGCGACTCAGCAATATGCATACTGAGACTTTGACCCGTGTTCAGGAAATAAGGCACCCCTCCGGCGACCGCATCCGAGGCCGCCGCCATGCGCGCCTCCACCATCTGACGAGCGGCGTTGCCGGCGATGATCCAATCGCCCACCACGAAAACCAACAACAGCCCGATGAACAGCGGAGCCAGGATGAACAAGAAACGCGCTTCCAGGCTGCTCTCTGCCGGGGAAGGGCGATAAGGCGGCTGCCCGCCCCAGGCGTGGGGGAACGCAAACCGGGCAAACTCCGCCACCACGCCAGCAACCACGGCGGGGATGGCAAAAGATTGCCAGGTCGCTATTTGATAGAGGACAGCGTAATCCAGACGGGCGGCTAACGACCCCTGAGCCAGAAAAATCGAGCTCAACAAGAACAACAAGGGATAAAGCAGACTGACGAGAAGAACGCTCAAGAGCGGGTGGCGCAAAGCCCGGAACCAGGAAGTGCGGTAACGCTGCTGCACCGCCGCGGCGACGATGAGTGCCAGGGTAGCCCACTCCAACGCGGTAAAAACGCTATGCGTCCCCCAGACTGCCAGCACAAACCCGGCAATCAACCCCAATCCCCCGGCCGCATAGACGCCCAGAAAGCCCGCAGCTAACACCCAGGGCAACGCCGAGAACAGCATGAGAGGCAGGCCGCCTGGTTCGAAGGCAATCCCCGGCAAGGTAAGCCCCTGTCCCTCCGGCAGGCGCACCCCCAGCAACAGGCTGGTCAGAGGGGTGAACAGCAACAGGGCAACGAACAACCTCGCCTTGCCATCATCCCATTTCGGCTGGTGTTCACGCCATAGCGCCAGCAACCCACCCAGTGCCGCCACCCACAGAATTAACCCCAACCAGCCTTCCACAGTGGTGGGCAGGAGAACGATCGGGGGTTGTCCAATCAGGGAAAAGATCAGGGACATAAGCGGTTTGTTGAGCAGCGCGCCCACACTGTCGTCAAAGCGAAATAGCAGGCCGCAGAGAAAAACAATACACCCCCTGCCAGGGCGTAGATCACGCAACGCAGTATAAGGACAGCGCAGCAGGTTTTAATTATAGCATCACTTCAGCCACTCAATCGTCTCCTGTGTGGCGCGGCTGAGATCTGCATAAACGCCGCGGCGCTCTTCGGGAAGCAGCGCGGCGAGCACATACATGGCTTCGTCGGTCATTTGGCGCAGGGCTTCGCCGCGCGCGGCGCGATACGCCTGCCGATAACGAAAAGGTCGCCCGAAACACACGCTTGCGCCTGGTTGACGCCAGCGCTTTGAAGGGCGCAGCGAGGGAAAACCCACTGTGCCTTCCAGCGCCACCGGCACGATCGCGGCTCCGCTGCGCGCCCCTAAATAGGCAACCCCTTCACGTCCCTGCTGCAAGGCCACGCCGCGCGTGCCCTCCGGCGCGACCAGGATGCTCTCCCCAGCGCGCAACACCGCCAACGCCTGACGGATGGCGGCACGATCCACTTCTCCACGGTGAACCGGGATCACTCCCCACATCCGCGGAAAAATCCCCACCAGCGGATAATCATAGGCCTCCACTTTCGCCATCGGAACAATATTGCGCGGGGCAACGTGCATCACCACAAAGGGGTCTACAAAGGCGATATGGTTAATCATAAAGATCACCGCTCCCCGCCGCGGGATGTTCTCCACCCCCTCCACGTGATCCAAACGCACCAGCAGGGTAAAGCCGATGGTTTTCAAGAGGAAGCGCAGGAAGCGGCGGCGCGCTTCCCAGGCCTGATGATCGTACCCCCCCTGCAAAGCAGATTTATTTTGTGGAACACCCACGCTTCAACCAGCCTCCTTCACATCCCGATAACGGCCGCGATAATCCGGTGGCAGCAAAGCCGCCACGCGACGCATAATCATTTCTGTGCCGTGCTGCAAGGTCTGCTTGCGATCCCCCGTCGTCGGCAGGGTAAACGCCTCGCCGATGGTGAGCGTCACCGCGGTACGGCGCAAGCGTTTCAGGTTGCCGTACACGCGCCAGTTTTCCGTGCCGGTCACGGCGACGGGGAGCACAGGGACACCTGCCTTGATCGCCAGATAGGCAGCTCCCTGCGTGCCGTCCTCCAGCGCGCCGATCACGCTCTCGCGTCCCTCTGGAGCGATAGCGATGATCCGCCCCTCCGCCAGCCCGTCAAGCGCCGCGCGGATCGCAAGGCGATCCGGCTGGCCACGATGCACCCAGATCACCCCATAGGAGTGGAGCAACCAACCCACAAAGGGCAAATCGTACAGCTCCACTTTAGCGATGGCGTCAAAGGGGACCTTCGCCACCGCCAGCCCGATGACCAGATCGGCATCGCCCAGATGATTGGACACCACCAACAGCGGTCCCTTCTCCGGCAGGCGAGCCTCCCCGCGCAGCTCCAGGCGCAGGGTGAGGCGCACCAGCAGCCATACCAGGGCCTGCACCACCCGCCGCCAGGCGCGGCGCGCAGAAGTCAACGGCGGAAGACGCACCAGCTCGGGGCGATAAGTCGTGCTACGCGGCTTCGGGGGGATCGGATGGGATTCCATCGGCATACACTCCTCGATACTCCGGCGGCAACAGGGCAGCAATGCGCATCATCACCCGGTCGGCGTTGCGCTGCAAAGCAGCGCGCCGGGCGCGCCCCCGCCCGGCCACCAGTGGCAAGCGAAACGGCTCGCCAACGTGCATGGCGATCTTTGGTCGTTCTCCTCGCAGGGCGCGCGCCAGAAAATCATCCGTGCTACCCACCACCCCCACAGGGACGACAGGAACTCCAGCCATCTCTGCCAGAAAGGCCACACCGGGTTTGGCGCGACGCATGCCTGGCGTGTGTGACCGCCCACCCTCGGGCGCGATCAACAGCGGATAACCGGCCCGCAACGCCGCCACCGTCCGATCAATGACCTGACGATCGTACTGGCCGCGATGAATAGGGATGGCGCCATACAAGCGCGCCAGTGCGGATTGCCCCGCTCGCTGCCAGACCACCGCCGCCCCGGCGATCTCAAAGGAGCGCGGCCAAAACGCCGCCACCAGGGGAGCCTCGTACAAAGAGATGTGATTGATGGCGATTAAATACCCCCCCTCGCTGGGGACGTGTTGCAAACCGCTCAATTGCACGCGGCTGAGCAGATAAAAGATGCCACGGAACAAAGCCCGCATCAGCGGGCGGAAGAAATGAGCGTGCAACGGCGGAGCATAAGCACTGGGCATAAGCGGACAATCAACAATCGCCCTGCACGTAACTCAGGGCGCGCTCAACGACCTGTTCGATGCTCAACTCATCCGAATTCAGGATCACGGCATCCTTCGCCGGCCTGAGCGGGGCGACGTCGCGCGTGGAATCGATTTCATCGCGGCGTTTCATCGCCGTTAGCACGGCATCAAAGCTGACCTCCTCCCCGCGTGCAAGACACTCATCATAACGGCGGCGGGCGCGCTCCTCCACCGAGGCGTCCAGATAAAGCTTCAAATCCGCCTCCGGCAGCACCACCGTGCCGATATCGCGCCCCACCATCACCACACGGCCGCGCAGCCCAATCCGGCGTTGTTGCGCCGAAAGCGCCCGCCGCACCCCGGCATACGCCGCCACCACCGAGACGTTGTCGTCCACCTCCGGGCGACGGATCGCCCAGGTGACGTCTTCGCCATCCACCAGTACGTCGTACGCCCGGCCATCCCCTTTTGAGGGAGGGCGCACGTCAATCTTCGCTTCTTCAGCAAAGCGAGTGATACGCTCCTCGTCGTTGATCGATACCTGCCGCGAAAGCGCCAGCCAGGTCACCGCGCGGTACATCACGCCAGTATCAAAATACAAATAATTCAAATGATCCGCCAACCGCTTCGCCAGGGTGGATTTTCCCGAGGCGGCTGGCCCATCAATCGCGATTGTGCTTGGTAAGCTCATGCATACTCCATTGTCCACAATGCATAGCACCCCGCGCGTTTCACGAGGCTACTTGATGATATCTTCAGGTGTTTCGGGGGAAAGCTGGTCTTCCGCTGCGGCGAGCGTCGCGGGGAACAGGTCGGCCCGCGCCCACAGGATGATCACCTCCCGCGCCACCGGCGCGCGGCGATGCGTCCACCACCCCAGCAGGTCATCCGGCAGCGCTCCGCTCCAGGCAGGGCGCAACGCCCAATCAAAATCCTGTCCGCGATACGCCGCCGCCCAGGCGCTGTTCTCGCTCCCCGGGGGGGCAAGCACCACCAGCGGCAAGGTTGTCTCGCCCAGAGCAGAGACAAAACGCGCTCCGCTGATACTCCGCAACGACCAACGCAGGGCAGGAAAGTCCACCAGCGAAACCACGTCCAGGGTATGCACTTCGCCGCTGGCGCGCAACGCCAGGTCGCGCAGCGTGTCCTCCAGCAAATCCGCCTGACCAGGCAACGGCGGCGCGGCCCACAACTCCAGCGGACTGGCGGGGCGCACATACGCCGCGGCGCTCATCATCGCCAGGGTGTAGAGGCCCAGGCCGATCAGCAAACCGAGCGCGGTACCCTGACGAGCGCTCTCCCACGACCAACCCAGACCAACCAGCGCGGTGGAAAGCACCCCCAAAGCGATCACCCCTGGCAACAGCAAGCGACGCACAAGCGGGGCATCCGCCGCCGACAAATCCAGCCCGGCCAGCGCCAGCCACGCCATGCTCAACAAAACCAGCCAGGCCAGCCCTTGCCCCCAGGC
>WFTY01000237.1 GCA_015485245.1 Anaerolineales bacterium
ACCTCTCTTTCCTTCTCCTTGAGCATACGCGCAAAACGCCCCGGCGGCATCGGCCAACCGGAGCGTTTGTGAATCGGGCGGATGGAGGGATTTCTCCCTGGTCAGATGACCAGGTTCATCCCGAAGGTGCTGTGAGGTTGTGTTTCAACGCCAGCGAGACAGCTTCGGTGCGACTGGCAGCCCCCAGCTTGGAGAGGATGCTGCTGACGTGGAACTTGACTGTCGAACGACTGACCACCAGCCGCTCGGCGATCTGCGGGTTGCTCAGCCCCTCGACCATCAGCGCCAGCACTTCGCGCTCGCGCGGAGTCAGGTCGAAGCCGGGTCGCTCGGCGGGGGTGCGGGTGGCCTCGATCAACGCCTGGGCGGCCTCCGGCGCCAGGGTCGGCCTGCCGGCCGCGGCAGCGCGGATGGCCTTCGCCAGTTCGTCGGCGGAGACGTTCTTGAGCAGGTAGCTGATCGCCCCGGCCTGCAGGGCGCTTTGCACCAGGTCCTGCTCCTTAAAACTGGTCAGCGCGATAACCTGGGCCTGCGGACACCGCTCGCGGATGGCGCGCGTGGCCGCGGCGCCGTCCATGCCCGGCATGACCAGGTCCATCAGCACCACATTGGGGCGGACGCGCTCGCACATCCGCACAGCCTCCTCGCCGCTGCCCGCCTCGCCGACCAGTTCCAGGTCGTCGTAGGCCAGCAGAAAGGCACTCAACCCGCTGCGCACCACGGCGTGATCGTCCACCAGCAGGACGCGGATGGGGGATGGGGAATCGGGGATTGGAGATTGGGGCATATACGTGTTCCTTGGGTAACAAATCAACCAACTGACGAAGCAACTAACCGGCTTCCCGGCCGCCCGACCACTCGACGATAACGCGCGTGCCCTGGCCAGGCTGACTTTCGATGCTTAACCTCGCGCCGATGGCCTCGGCGCGCTCCCGCATTATACCCAGCCCCAGGCTCTCCGCCGGGACGTGCCGGGGATCGAAACCGCGCCCATCATCCCGGATGACCAGGCGCACCCGATGAGGCTGGCAAGCCAGCTTGAGCCAGACCCGCCCGGCAGCAGCGTGTTTGGCGGCGTTGTTGAGGGCTTCCTGGGCAATGCGATACAGCGCCACCTTCACCTCGGCGGGCAATGGGCGAGTACCGGTGATGTCCAGTTCCAACGGGATGCGCGTTCGTCCGGTGAAAGCTTCCGTCAGGTGACGAAACAGTTCGCCGATTTCGGCCTCGGTCAGCGCGGCGGGGCGCAGTTCCAGCAGCAGCGTGCGCATCTCGGCCAGCGCGCCGCGCGTCAGTTGGCGTAGTTCCTCCAGCCGCCGCCGTCCCTCCTCGGGGTCACGGTCCCACAGGCGCGGCAGCACCTCGGCGATAATGCTGGCTGAGAACAGCGTCTGGGTAACGGCGTCGTGCAGGTCGCGCGCCAGGCGGTTGCGTTCGCGCACCGCAGCAACACGCTCGGCCTCCGCGTAGAGGCGGGCGTTCTCGATAGCCACGCCGAGCTGGTCGGCAATGGACTCAAACAGGGCCTGGTGCTCCTGGCTGAACTCGCCCCCTCGTGGCCCGACGATCACCAGCACACCGGTGGCCTGCCCGCGCACGCGCAGGGGCAGCAGCGCACCCGGTTCGAAAAAGCCCGCGGTTTCATCTACCGGGATGTAAAGCGGCTTGCCGGTCTCCATGACGTGCTGGCAGGCGGGGGTGATTTCCGTCAAATCTTCCGGGGACATCGGGATGTCCGGGCGCAGCATCCGCGGTTCCAACTCTCCACTGACAGGGTCTAGCAGCATGACCCCAGCGCGCGATGCGCCCACCAGGGTCACTAGCTGGTCGAGGGCGGCGCGCAGCATCTCGTTTAGATCGAGCGAACTGCTGGCTGCGGCAGTGACGGCCAGGATGGTTTGCAATTCGCGGGTACGGGCCTCAATGCGCTCTTCCAATTTCTGGTAGGCCTCCTGAACAGCCTGCTCAGCCTGTTTTTGTTCGGTGATGTCGATAATCAGACCATTGAAATGCGTCAGATTGCCCGCAGCGTCGAACACCGGGGTTGAGGCGGTGTGCACCCAAACCCAATCCTTCTTCTCAGGATGATAGATGCGCACCTCCTGCCGGTATGGCTGGTTCTCCTGGATGGCGCGCCGATTCGCCTCCACTGCCTTGGGCAGGTCGTCGGGATGGACAGTCTCGAACCAGGATTCGAAGCGGTAGGGGTCGGAGATGCCGGTGATCTCCTTGATGGAGGGACTGACCAGCAGGACGCGCCCTCCATAAGGGTTGGATTCATCCACCGCGATGCGATAGACGACGAAGTTGGTGGCGTTTTCCAGCAGCGAGCGCAGGTGTGCCTCATTTTCCCGCAGCGCGGCCAGCATCTCTTCGCGCTCGGTGACGTCGGTGGTCACGTCGACGAAGCCGATCACCTCGCCATTTTCGACCAGCGGGGTAAAGACCACGTCCCAGTAAGAGACGATGCCGCCGCTCTCCAGGCGCACTGCCTCCTGGCGCACTTGCTCCCCCGCCAGCACCCGTTCGAAGATGGGCATGGCCTGCCTCTCGGTGCCGGGGGCCAGATCGAAAAAGTAAGCGTCAGGGACGACTTGCTCGGCGCTTGAAGGCGTGTAACGATCAATGTATTCCGCCCAGGTGGGATTGCAGCGGCGCAGGCGCAGGTCGCGGTCGAAGACGGCGATGCCCATGGGCATCCGGTCGAAGAGGATGTCCATCAGACGAGGGGTGAGGTTTTTTTCTGATAGAGGCGATGGCGTAGTCATGGTTCGCTCGGGCGTCCACCGGTATGCGCGTACATCATACCATGTCTGCAACATGGTGTATAAAAGCAGGCGTCGAGTTTCCGGTCAATGGCCGATCGTGCCCGCCAGGGATTTGCAGATTCCGGTATCGAAAGCCCGGTCGCGTGGAAATTGGGCATTGGTTTTCCCTCCTGGGGATGATCGCAAGGAACGCTGATAAACAATATAGGATAAAATTGCGTCTTGAAATGCTGTCGTGTAAACCACATTGTGCGATGCCTTTAGCGCCAGATGTGCCGAAAACACCCCCTGAGAAGGCGATTATCGCTAAAAAATGCTGTCGCATAACAGGATGACGACGCCGTTGTGATA
>WFTY01000238.1 GCA_015485245.1 Anaerolineales bacterium
CCTTCGATACCGGCGAAGGCCTCCCGCTCCAAATCTGCCTGGAACATGGCGCGGCCCATCTCGCCGCGCAAACGGCGCACCTCGCGCAAGCCCATCGCGCCCAGAATCTCCAGCAACTGGTCGTGCCAGGCGGCGGAGAGGTTGCGTAACCGCTGCACAGCCCACTCGCCGGGCATCCGCTTTGGCAGGCGGACGTTTCCAGCGCGCCGGTCGGTGAACTCGCCATCGAAGCGCGCCTGCAAAGCCACCAGCAGGGCGGTATCGAGGAAAACGCCGTCCAGCCCGGCGATGATCGCCTTGGGAATGTGTTCGGCAGCGATGATCCCGCCACTCCCCAGCAGGGTGACACGCTCGCGATCGCCCTGCTCCACAAAAGTCAGGTGGGCGGCGCGGATGGCATCCAGGATGTAATCCTCCTCGAGCGTGCGCCCGTGATAATCCGCCGCCAGGTGAAAGACGCGCACCCCAGCGTCGAAATAAGCGCGCAAAGCCTGTCCATCCGTGAAGGAGATACGCAAGGCGGCCACGGCCTGCGGCCAGGTTGCGCGCACGGCGGCGAACAGCTCCGCATCCCAGCCATCCATCTCGACCATGCGCGGGGCAACGGGGATCTCGCGCAGGCGTCCGGCGTCGGCGGACGTTATCAGGGGGACAACCGCGTCTCCGTGAAGATTGTGCTTCAGCGCCACATCCAGCGGGACGATGGCCAGGGTATCCACCTCGGCGGCGGTCTGCGCCAAAGCGCGGAACACCTCCGGGCGCGCCACCGCGTCGGGGAGCAGGTCATAAGCAAAAGGAACCTGAATGCTGAACACCCGCGGCTGCTCACCAAGCGGCTGCCCCTCCGCGTCAAAAGTCAAAAAGTTGGGTTTCTCGCCGATGTCAATCACAGTGGAGATGAACTCGCGACCGTGGATGCCGTCGCGCGTCGGGCGCACGATCTCGGACATATCCGTCCACATGCCGTCAAACCCCTCGCCGCCAAACGCGCCGCGGTAGCCCGCCCCTTTGACGGGCACGCGGCCGGTCTGCGCTTCCAGCGCCACGGCGTCCACGTAACGGGGGGTGAAATAAGAATCGCCCAGCTTGCGCCGCTCCGGGTTGGGGCGCACGGTGACGAAATCGGGGTGCTGGGTGGTGCAGCGCAGGCAACCGACGCAGAACTGCGGGCGAGGAGCAAAACCGCCGATTGGCCCGGAGAACACGCCATACAGGCACGGCCGGCTGAAAGTGACCGCCATATCGCCGCGCGTCTTGATGAACTCGCTGATGAGCAACTTGGCCAGGCCTAGCTTCCCCACCTTGACGTCAAAGCGCGGCGGCCAGGGGACGATGTCCGGCGCATCGGCGGTTTGGATGTGATAACGATGGTAATGGGATTTTTCCGTAACGGTCATACACACCTCGGTATTAAGCCTTTTGAATCTGGCTGACTGACGGATCTTCGTTATAGGACGTAAGCATGGCACATGCACACACAGGGACACGGAGAACACAGCGTTTTATCCAAAAAATACCTTATGTTCCCTGTGTCTCCGTGTAATGAAACATATTTACCTCCGAGAGCGCTGAGAACGCAGAGAAAACAAAAGATTCTCCGCGCCCTCTGCGCACTCTGCGGTGAGAAAAAAGGCTCCCACACAAAACCGGCAGACGACCTGCAGCCTCGTAAAACAAAAAAACACGCCAACAGGCGTGCTGCACACAAAATATTTCAACGCGCACGCCCCTCCCAACACTCACGCGGCGACCACAGCGTCGTGCTGTGTAAACCGGGCCGCGATGCCGCTGTTTTGTCGGCGGGTTGCCCGCGCCGGTTTGTCAGGGCATCGAAGTGGAGGGGCAAAGCAGGGTGCGGCCGTCCCTGGGAGGCATCCGCTGATCTCTCGATTTTCCCCCGGACACTCCGGGGTTAGTCCCGACTCGCGCCGGGAAACCTCCAGCCTCGTCACCCTGCAACAGCCCGGGGGCTGCGCAGGGCCGTGCGCTACCTTTGCCGATATTCGGTTGTTAATTTGGGGTGGATTGTACCGTGAAAATGCGCTCCGTCAAGCGCGGGAATGTGGTGATTACCCACAAATCTCTGATGATTGCAGATGCAGCGACAGTTGAAACTGCACCTGCGGCTGCAAAGTCGCTCTCCGGCGACTCTCCAGTCCGCACAGGCGGACTTCGCAACCGCAGAGGCGACTTCAGTCGCCGGCCATCGAGACCTGGGTAATCACCAGCGGGAA
>WFTY01000239.1 GCA_015485245.1 Anaerolineales bacterium
GTTTTACCACAAAAACGCTGCCCTGTCCTGGGGTACTCTCAGCGTGGATCGTGCCGCCGTGCGCCTCCACAAGTTGACGGGCGATGGCCAACCCCAGTCCAGTGCCGCGATGCTTCCCTCCAGCGCGGGCTTTGTCCACGCGGTAAAAACGTTCAAAGATGCGCTTCAACTCCTGGGGGGGGATGCCCTCCCCGCGATCGTGCACTGCGATCAAGGCCTGACCATCCTCCAGCCGGGCGGTTATCTGCACATCTCCACCCGGCGGCGTGTGTTTGATGGCGTTATCGACCAGATTGGTGAACACCTGCGCCAGGCGGTCGCCATCGCCAATCAGGGAGGGCAAATCTTCAACCTGCAGGGCCAGCTTGACCCGCGCCTGAGCGGCTTGCGGCGAGAGGCGAGCTACCACGCCGCGCAACAAAGCAACCAGGTCTACCGGCGCACGGTTGAACTCAAACGTCCCCGCGTCCAGGCGCGCCAGGTCGAGCAGGTTCAGCACCAGGCGGTGCATGCGGGCGGCCTCATCGGCGATCACCCGCGCGGCTTCCTGCGGGCGCGCCGCCGTACCGTCCATAATCGCCTGAGCGAAACCCTGGATGGAGGTCAGCGGGGTTTTTAGCTCATGGGAGACATTGGCGACGAAATCACGCTGCGATTGGCGTGAACTCTGCACCTGCGCGGCCATCTGGTTAAAGGCGCGGGTCAGAGTCTGGACCTCAACGGGGCCGCGCGGCTGCTGAGGGCGGTAAGCGCCCCGAGGGACATCGCCCGTCGCCTCAGCCAGCCATTGCAGGGGGTCCGCCACCCAGCGAGACATCCCCAGCGCCAGGATCAAGGAGAGCGCCAGCGCCGCCAGCCCCCCCAAACGCAGAAAAGCGACCACCTCGTCGCTGCGCGAGCGCACCGCCTCCAGCAAAGTCAGGCGCGGTCGCGGCGCGGCCACCAGCAGCCAGAGCTCCGGCGAGAGTTGCCGCGTCAGCGCCAGCCACTCCTCTCCGGAGGCATCGCGCAACGTAAACGCCCGCCCCTGACGCAAACGCCCGGCGGCGGAAACGCCCTCGGCCAACGCGGCAGCGCGCCGTTCGCGGGTATCGAGCAACACTTCACCACTCGCGGAGAGCAACAACACACGGACGTCGAAGCCCTGATCCACGCGCTGCAACAACTTCTCCCGAACTGCCGCAGGGGCATCTTTCAAGTCCGGTGCGCGGTTGACGATGGCTTCGGCCGCGATCTGCAGGCGAGCGCGCGTCTGGGTCAATTGCGCCGGGTTGCGCGCCAGGTACACCAGCGTCACTGCGGCGACCACCCCTAAGGCCACAGCGACGACAATCACATAGGTGAGCAGCAAACGGGAACGGAGGGAGGAGAACATGGGGCAACTCATCAATGCATTAGTGCATTGGTGCATTGGTGCATTGGTTCGTCAGTTCAACCGATGCAACCGACAAACTAATGAACCAACTTATATCCAACCCCAGTGACGGTCTCGATGCGCACAGCGCTGGCAGCCAGTTTTTTACGCAACTGCCCGATGTGCACATCGACGGTGCGGGTTTGCCCGGCAAAATCGTAGCCCCAGGCCAGTTGCAACAACTTCTCACGAGTGAGCACCATACCTTTATGCCTCGCCAGGGTGAGCAGCAATTCAAACTCCTGGGTGCGCAGCTCGACCGGCTCCCCATTGACGCGCACCTCGCGCCCGGCGGGGTCGATCATCAGGTCGCCCAGGTGAATCTGGTCTGCGGGGGGCACGGCGGCGCGCTCAAAACGACGCAGCAAAGCGCGCACGCGCGCCACCAGTTCGCGCGGGTTAAAGGGCTTGGTGAGGTAGTCATCCGCTCCCAGTTCCAGGCCGACGATCTTGTCCACATCATCGTCGCGGGCAGTAAGCATCAGGATCAACACCGGATTATCCTCCGCCCGCAGGCGGCGGCAGACCTCCAACCCGTCCACCTCGGGGAGCATGATATCGAGCACCATCAGGGCAGGCTTGAGCCGGGCGACGGCCTCCAGCGCGGCCGCGCCGTCCTCCACCGCTTCCACGCGATAACCCTCGCGCTCAAGGTACATGCGCGCAAGCTGGAGGATGTTAGGTTCATCGTCTACAAGGAGGATGAGTTCGCGGGACATGGGAGACAGGAATGGGTAATGGAAGAACGGATCCCTATGCCTCGATCACCGCTCACTGCACACCGCCACCGCCTCGATCTCCACGGCGGCGTCCTTGGGCAGACGGGCCACCTGAACGGCGGAGCGGGCGGGGAAGTCCTCGGTAAAGAACTCGGCGTAGACGGCGTTCATCGCGCCGAAGTCACCCATATCGCGCAAAAAGACGGTGGTCTTCACCACGTCCTTGAGCGAGGCCCCGGCGGCCTCCAGGATGGCCTTCAGGTTGGTAAGCGCCTGCCGCGTCTGCCCGACGATTTCATCGGAGGCGAAATCGCCGGTCAGCGGGTCGATCCCCAGTTGCCCGGCGGTGAATATGAAATGCCCGGCGCGCACCCCGGCGGAGTACGGGCCGATAGCTTTGGGAGCGTTTTTGGCGGTGATGATTTCTTTGGTCATGGGTTCACCTCATGTGTGTGGAGTTTCTCTCATTGTATCAGGGATTGGTGAGCAGGGAACAGGCAACCCGTTCCCTGCTCACCGCTTCCACTCCTCCAACATCCCCACCACATCCCCCACGCAGGCGTTGAAGATCCCGTCCATAATGGCGCTATCCACCGCGTACGGGCCGCCGAAGGAGCCGTCGCCGTACACCTGACGGGCTTCCTCCGCCCCCAGCAAGCCGGGGACGTGCGGCGGGGTTTTTTCGCCCTCCGGCAGGTCGGCCACGCGGGTGAAGTCGAAGGCTTCCAGCCAGTTGGCGTGCGCCGGTTTGAGGCCGTGCTTGAGGAAAATCGGCTCCAGGGTGTGCGAATCCCACCAGGCGTACCAGGCGAGGCGCAAATCCGGCAACTCGCTGGCAATCTCGTACAGCCGCCCTTTGACGGGCTGGTTGCCGCCGTGCCCGTTGAGCACCAGGATGTTGCGAAAGCCGTGGCCATACAGCGAGCGCACCACGTCCTCCACCACATCGAGGAGTGTGGCTACACGCAGCGAAATCGTGCCGGGGTAGGCCAGGAAGTAGGGCGAAGCGCCGAAGTTGAGCGGCGGCGCCACCAGCACGCCGGTGCGCTGCGAGGCCGCGTCCGCCAGCGCCAGCGGGATTTTGACATCCGTCAGCAGGCTGAGGTAGCCATGCTGTTCACACGCCCCAAGCACCAGCATCACCCGGTCGTCATGTTCCAGGTAGGTTTCAATATCCATCCAGTTGAGGTCAGAAAAGCGCATCATATTCTCCTACAACAAGACCTCCGAAGTTTTGAAAACTTCGGAGGTCTGTTGGGTTCAGTATTTCTCCTACACCACAATATTGACCAACCGCCCCGGAACGTAAATCACTTTACGGGGCTGCTGGCCGTCCATGAAGCGCTGCGCGCCTTCAGCGGCCAGGGCGGCGGCTTTGGCATCCGCCTCGCTGACATCGGCGGGCACGGTGACACGGTCGCGCACCTTGCCGTTGACTTGCACGATCAAGACAATTTCATCCTCGCGCGTCGCCTCCTCATCCACCTGCGGCCAGGACTGGTTATGGATGGAATACGGCTTTCCCAGCGCCTCGGCCCACAATTCCTCGGCGATGTGCGGCGTGACCGGCGCCAGCATCAGCAGGTAGAGTTCCAACGCCTCTTTCCAGGCCGCCGTGCCGACCGCGCCTTGCTCGCGGGCTTTCTGCATCTCGTTGAGCAGTTCCATCAACGAAGAGACGATGGTGTTGAACTGGAACTCCTCAAAATCGCGCGTCACACTCCGCAGGGTCTGGTGCACCTTGCGACGCAGGCGGCGCTCCACGGCGGCGGTATCGCCCTCGGGGGCAGGCTGTTCCCCGGCGGTCTCGTGGAAAAGCGCCCAGACACGCTTCAGCCAGCGGGCCGGGCCGCCGATGCCTTTGCTGTCCCACGGGCCACCCTGATCCCAGCGGGCGAAGAACATCAGGTAAGCGCGCACCGTGTCCGCGCCGTAGCGCTTCACCAGCTCGTCGGGGGCAACCACGTTACCGCGGCTCTTGGACATCTTCTCGCTGTCTTCGCCCAGCACCATGCCCTGATTGCGCAACTGGATCATTGGCTCCGGGCCTTTCATAATACCCATATCGCGCCCCGCCTTATGGAAGAAGCGCGTGTAGATCAGGTGCATAGTGGCGTGCTCGATGCCGCCGGTATAGGTATCCACCGGCATCCAGTAATCGTACTCTTTGGGGTCGAACGGCCCCTGGTCGTAATCCGGCGAGAGGTAGCGCAGGTGATACCACGAGGAGCACATGAAGGTATCCATCGTGTCGGTTTCGCGCTCGGCGGGCTTGCCGCACTCCGGACAGGTGGTATGCTTCCAGGTGGGGTGGAACTTGAGCGGCGATTCGCCCGTGGGGCGCCACTCAACGTCATCGGGCAGCAGGACGGGCAATTCGTCCTCCGGGACGGGGTTCCAGCCGCATTCCTGGCAATAGATCATCGGGATAGGCGCGCCCCAGTAACGCTGGCGCGAGATCAGCCAGTCGTGCAGGCGATAGTTCACGTCCTCCCGGCCGATGCCCTGCTCTTCCAGCCAGTCAATCACCGCGGCGATGCCGGGATTTTTGCGCCCTTTGGCGTCGGTGACGCGCGTGCCGTTGAACGGGCCGCTGTTGACCATCACACCGGGGCCGATGTAGGCTTCCTCCATCGTCGCGCCGTCCAGGTCAGGCTCGCCTTCAGGCTGAATGACGGGGATGATCTCCAGGTCGTACTTACGGGCGAACTCGAAGTCGCGCTGGTCGTGCGCCGGGACAGCCATGATCGCTCCCGTACCATAGGTCATCAAGACGTAATCCGCGATCCAGATAGGGATGCGCGCCTTGTTGACCGGGTTGATGGCATAACCGCCGGTGAACACGCCGGTCTTCTCCTTATCCACCGCCTCGCGCTCGATGTCACTCTGGCGGGAGGCCTGCAATTTGTAGGCTTCCACCTGCTCCCGGTATTCATCGCTGGTCACTTTATCCACCAGCGGATGCTCCGGGGCGAGCACCATGAAGGTCGCGCCCCACAACGTATCAGGCCGGGTGGTGAAGATCTCCATCGGATCGCCGTCTTCGGTGTGAAAGACCACCGAGGCCCCCTCGGAACGACCGATCCAGTTCGTCTGCAACGTCTTGACGCGCTCAGGCCAATCCAGGCTGGAAAAGTCCAGCAACTCATCGGCGTAATCGGTGATGCGGAAGAACCATTGCTCCAGATGCTTCTTGACCACCGGCGTACCGCAGCGTTCACAGTGACGGTCTTCCCCCCACACCTGCTCGCGCGCCAGCGTAGTGTTGCAACTGGGGCAAAAATCCACCGCCGCCAGGGCGCGGTAGGCCAGCCCGTGCTTGAACAACTGGATGAAGAACCACTCCGTCCACTTGTAATATTTGGGGTCGGAGGAGATCGCCTCGCGCCGCCAGTCGAACATCGCACCCATGCTGCGCAATTGCACCCGCATGCGCTCGATGTTGGCATACGTCCACTCTTTAGGGTGGATGTTGCGCTTGATCGCCGCCCCTTCTGCGGGCAGGCCAAAAGCGTCGAATCCCATGGGGAACATCACGTTATAGCCCTTCATGCGCATGTAGCGGGCGCGGGCGTCGCTCGGCGTCATGGCGTACCAGTGGCCGATGTGAAGATCGCCGGAGGGATAGGGCAGCATGGTCAGGGCGTAGTGCTTGGGGCGCGAGGGATCGACATCAGCGTTGTACAGCCCGTCGGTTTCCCAACGTTTCTGCCATTTGGGTTCGATGGTGGCGGGATCGTATTGTGGGGTCATAGCTATCCTCCGTATACCAGGTAAATGGGTAACCAGGTGGTGGTAACAAGGAACAAATCACCTTGTTACCTTGTCGCCTTCAAACAAAAAACCCTTCATCCACTCAGGGACGAAGGGGCTTCAGTAAACTTGGCATAAGGCTCCGCGGTACCACCCTGATTACGTGTCACGTATCAAGTGTCATGTGTCACGTGTTCACGTCTCTCAGTGTCGCGGTAACGGGCGAACCCGGCGCGGGCTACTCATCTTCACCCGTGCAGCCTGCTTTAGCGCGACAGGCGAGTTCGGCCTTTTGGCGTTCTGCAGACGCCTTTGCCGGGGCTTTCAGCCGGTGGCCCCGACTCGCTGGCAGATGACCTACTACTCCTGTCCTGGCTTTTGGTGTTATCGGGAACAGGGATTGGGGATCAGGCTGAAAGGAGATCTCCTGCTCCCCGATTACCACTCCCAGTTCACTCTGTGTGGACCCAGTGGGATTCGAACCCACGACCTTCTCAATGCCATTGAGACGCGCTCCCAGCTGCGCCATGGGCCCCTGTCAAAGGATGGTGAGGATTTTACCATAAAGGCATTATCCGTCAACCAAGTGGACCTGGCGGGATTCGAACCCGCGACCTCTTCAGTGCGATTGAAGCGCGCTCCCAACTGCGCTACAGGCCCAAGAGCGGAGGAATTGTATCTGAGGGGGGAAAGGCTGTCAAGAAGTTGTTCGGTTTTCGGTTCATTGGTTCATTGTTCATCAGCATCGCGCTGAGCGGAGGACCGAGGGTGCTCACAGCCCAAAGTCAGGCGTTGCATAGATGCGGTTGCTGTTTGTCAGAAGTTCCGAAACCCTCTATAATTCCAACACAGGCCGAATGCACTTCGGCGCAAAGTTCACCACAGAGAACACGGGGTTTCTCCATGAAGACCACAATGACTCCCTGTACTCCGTGTCTCTGTGGCCTGTCGATCTCCAATTTGCACATAAAGTCCACCAACCCCCCATCTATCCCCGAGGATTTGCCGCAATGACCCCCTCATCCGCTTCATCTCTCTTCGCCGCACGCCAGCGCAAACTCGCCGCCGCCCTGCGAGAGCACGGCTTCGATGCGCTGGCCCTCAACCCCGGCCCCACCCTGCCCTACCTGACCGGCCTGCACTTCCATCTCAGCGAGCGCCCGGTGGTCGTCCTGTTCCCCAAAGACGGCGCGCCGCTGATCGTGCTGCCGGAACTGGAAGCCCCCAAACTGGACAACCTGCCCTTCGAGGCCA
>WFTY01000240.1 GCA_015485245.1 Anaerolineales bacterium
GACCAATGAAATTTACCTGCGCACTGGTCGGCATCCCACCGTAGAAGGCTTCCCTCCCGGTTTGAAAGTGTACACCTTTGACCACCTGTACGAACAGGAGAAGACCTTCCCCCAGGTTTACGCCCGCATCGTGGAGGAGATTCTGCGATTGGGTAAGCGTCCCCAAGGGGTGATCTACGCTGTCCCCGGACATCCCTTTGTGGCCGAAGCGACTGCGCCGGAGATCGCCCGGCGCGCCCGCGCCGAGGGCATTCCACTTTCTGTCGTTGAAGGGATCAGCTTTCTGGAGCCGACTTTCAGCGTTCTGGGTGTGGACCCATTGCCTCACACCGCTATTGTGGATGCCCTTGAACTGGTGAGCGCTCATCATCCCCCGTTTCCGCCTGATGCGCCTGCACTGATCGCCCAGCTCTACGATCGACAGATTGCCGCGGAGGTCAAGCTCACGCTGATGGCGCTCTATCCTGATGAACATCCTGTCCGCCTGGTGCACGGGGCGGGCACTGTCGCTGTTCAAGTGGAAGAATTGCCCCTCTATCGGATTGACCGCAGCGATCAGGTTGGTCTGTTGACCACCCTCTACCTGCCGCCTCTCGGCCCGGCCACCTCGATGGAGGCTTTCCAGGAGTTGATCGCCCATTTGCGTTCCCCGGAAGGCTGCCCCTGGGATCGGGAGCAGACTCACCAAACCCTGCGCCCCAATTTGCTGGAGGAAGCCTACGAAGTCGCTGAGGCGATTGACGCCGATGACCCTGCGGCTATGGCCGAGGAATTCGGCGACCTGCTCTTGCAGGTAGTGCTCCACGCACAGATCGCCAGCGAATACGGTGAGTTCACCCTGGCGGACGTGATCCGTGGCATCCACACCAAGCTGGTGCGCCGCCACCCCCACGTCTTTGGCGATGTGGATTTAGACGACCCCGAAGCGGTGATCCAGAACTGGGAGCGCCTCAAGGCCGCTGAGCGTAAGGCTAATGGACAGGTGGAGAAGGGGATTTTGGATGGCGTCTCGAAGGCCTTGCCCGCCCTCACCCAGGCGCAGACGTATCAAAAGCGCGCTGCCCGTGTGGGTTTTGACTGGCCAGATATCCAGGGCGTGTTGGATAAAGTGTGTGAGGAGCTGGAGGAAATCCGTACTGCGTCTGACGAAAAGGCCCGCGCGGCCGAGATGGGAGACCTGTTTTTCGCCCTGGTCAACCTGGCGCGCTGGCTGAAAATTGACGCTGAAAGCGCCTTGCGGGAGGCCAACGCGCGCTTTCGGGCGCGTTTTGTCTATATCGAACAGGCCGCCCGTCAGCAGGGTCGCCCGCTCGATGAACTTTCGCTGGATGAGATGGATGCGTTGTGGGAGGAGGCGAAAGGGTAGCAGGGTGAGAGGGTGACAAGGCAATAAGGCAACAAGGTGACGAGTTCCCGGTCACCTTGTTGCCCAATCACCAAATCCCTCATCCTCCGCTGATAATTCCCTTGAGCAGGTCGCTGCCCAGGCCAGCCACGCCGGTTTGTTCACCGCCGCTCTGCGAGAGGCGCATGCCGCGCTTGATGCGATCCACCAGACGGGCGAAGGGCAGGCTTTGCAGGTACACCTTGCCGGGGCCGGTCAGCTTGGCCAGGAAGAGACCCTCGCCGCCAAAGAGCGCGTTCTTGAACCCGCCTACAAATTGAATGTCATAATCCACCCGGGTGTCAAAAGCCACAATGCAGCCGGTGTCCACGCGCAGGGTTTCACCCGCGGCCAGGTCTTTCTCGATCACCGTGCCGCCCGCGTGGACGAAGACCATACCATCGCCGGTGAGTTTTTGTAGGATGAAACCCTCGCCGCCGAAGAAGCCCGCGCCCAGCCGTTTGGTGAAGGCGACTTCGATCTCCGTCCCCTGCGCCGCGCACAGGAAGGAGTCCCTCTGGCAGAGCACCTGTCCACCGAACTGGTCGAGGTCGAAAGCCACGATTTTGCCAGGATAGGGAGCAGCGAAGGCTACGTGGCTTTTCCCGCGCCCGTTATTCAAAAAGGTGGTGATGAAGAAACTCTCGCCTGTTACCATGCGCTTCAGCCCTTTGAAGATGCCGCCGGTGCTGGTTTGCATCTCGATGCCGTCCTCCATATAGGTCATCGTGCCGGCTTCGGCGCGCACGCCCTCGCCGGGGTCGAGCTCAATTTCGACCAGTTGCAGGTCATCGCCGTAAATTTGATAGTCAATTACGTCTGCCATAGTTTCCTCCTTGGAAATAAATTCAGTTAACTGGAGTTTGCATTTTGCTATAAGTTTACGTATGGTATAGGGGAAGGTTGCACCGTGCGTTACGTATTGTCATGGAGAGGTTACAAGCTCCCTGGCAGGGATGGGGGCAAGCAAGGATGTTATGTTGTTCTCAGGTGTGTAACTTGTGTTGGAGTTGGTCACCAGAGTGTTTTGGATGTCATGTATTATACTCAGAGTTTTGCTGTTGTTATCGTATTGTAATACAAGCAGGCTTTGTGGATCTCTGTTGAAAGCTTGTTCGGTTGTATCTGTTTCGAGTGTACTTGCCAGTGAAATGGACGATGGGTAATCAGGGGTTTTCCTTCGCTCGTATCTGTAGGAAATACTTAGACTGTCGTTGTCATATAAAGTTCGAATAGCACATTTGGCCTCCCAGGAACTTGAATACAAGGGACGGTATATTCCTTCTTCGATTTCATAACCCGATAGTAAAAGTACAAGGTGTGTATCGTCTTTTACGTTAGGAACCAGCGTGAAAAGGTTGCTATAGAATAGCTTTGTATCAGTCCAGGATGCATTGTAACTATCCTGAACTTGTATTTGGATAATAGAGCCAATTAGTGATAACACCACCCCCGTGATGATTGTGGATTTTATGGAGAGCTCGTGATGGCCAAAGATGCTGCTGAAAAAAGCGTTTATCGCTGCGAATATCATTATACTTGCACCGGGGATACTGAAAATGTTGACTCTGGATAGGTGTCCGTATATATTGGGTGGAAAATTCAAGATAATCGGGAAATAACCTGCAACCCACAGTAACAAACCAATGACAAAGGTGCGGCAGTTACTTCTCAATTGTTCCTGTTTTTTGATTGGGTGTTGTTTGTAAAGGTCATAGGCGAGACGATAGCTACTGAGGAGAAACAGCAAAACAACGATTAGAATAGCCGTGTTTTTTGTGGATAACCCAATCTGGCGATGAAAGGGGAAGCTGAATCCGGCAAAGATTGTCCACATCCCCCGCGCATAATTCTGAATGATAGTTTGTATGTTGATGGTGTGCAGGTAGGATA
>WFTY01000241.1 GCA_015485245.1 Anaerolineales bacterium
CGCCTGCACGGTATCATACGTCACTGCGCCGGGGTCGCCGCCCGGTTGCCCAACAATCACCGGGATGTTCAGCCGCT
The DNA here is from genome assembly GCA_015485245.1 of Anaerolineales bacterium. Classification (GTDB taxonomy): domain Bacteria; phylum Chloroflexota; class Anaerolineae; order Anaerolineales; family UBA11858; genus J130. The sequence goes on from WFTY01000241.1 coordinate 78, forward strand.
GCCCCCAGATTTGCAACTGTTCGATGGCGGCAGCGCGGAAGGTGTCGGCTGCGCCGAAAAGCACTTTCTTGCCCTGCTGCTGGAAGCGTTGGCCGAGCTTCGCCATGCTGGTGGTTTTGCCTGAGCCGTTTACGCCGACGATGAGCGCCACGGCGGGTTTCTGTTGGAAGCGGATCTCCGGGGGCGGTTTGAGACGAGCGACCAGTTCGTTTTGCATGGCCTGGCGCAATTCGGCAGCGCGGGTCAGCCCTTCGGCCTGCACGCGCTTTTGCAGCGCGGCGATCACCTCCTCGCTGGTCTCGATGCCCATATCGGCCTGGATGAAGAGGGCTTCCAGTTCCTCCCAGGTATCTGCATCGATCTCGGCCATACCGAGCAGGTGGGAGAGCCGTCCGAAGGTGCTCTTACGCGTGCGCGCCAGCCCGTGGCTCCATTTGGAAAGCATATTTTCGCTCATGGTGTGGATTGTATCACGCGGTGACGAAATACATTTCGACAGCCCCTTTGTGTTTGGCGGCGATCTTGCCGCGGTACTGGCAGGTGAAATGTCCTCGCACCAGTTCGTATGTGCTGCGTGAGATGTTAATCTTGCCGATCTCTCCGCTCTGCTCCATGCGGGCGGCCATCACCACGGTATCCCCCCAGATATCGTAAGCGTACTTCTTGCGTCCCACCACGCCGGCGATCACCGGTCCGCTGCTGATGCCGATGCGTACTTCGAGCGCCGGAACTCCCTGAGCGCGGCGTTTGGTATTTTCCTCGCGGACGAAGGTCAGCATATCCAATGCGGCGCGCACGATATCCACAGCGTGCGTTTTGCGGGGGAGAGGGATGCCTCCGGCGCACATGTAGTTATCGCCGATGGTTTTCAGTTTCTCGATCTTGTAACGCTCGGCGATGCCATCGAAAGCGGTGAAGTATGCGTCGATGGTGTCAACGAGTTCCTGCGGGGCGAGCCTCTCGGCGGCCTGGGTGAAATTGCCGAAATCGGCGAACAGTACGGTGGCGTTCTCGATTAGCACGGGGGTGACGCTGCCGCGCTGTTTGAGTTCCTCGGCGACCTGATCAGGCAGGATGTTCTTGAGCAGCGCGTCGGTTTTGCGGCGTTCTTGCTCCAGGGCCTCCTCCAGCCGCTTTCGCTCGGTAATGTCCTCTTTGACGGCGACGAAGTGGGTGATCTTCCCCTGGTCATCTTCTACCGGGGAAATGGTGGAGAACTCCCAGTACAGCGTGCTGTCTTTCTTACGGTTGATGATTTCGCCGCGCCACACCTCTCCCCGCAGCAGTGCGTCCCACATTTCCTTGTAGTATTGGGGAGGCATTTTGCCGGACTTCAGAATGCGTGGATTCTGCCCCACTGCCTCGGCGGCGGTGTAGCCGGAGATACGCTCGAAGGCGGGGTTGACGTACTCGATGACGCCCTGAGCGTTAGTGATGACGACGCTGCTGGCGCTTTGCTCGATGGAGCGGGTGAGTTTGCGGATCTCGGCCTCGGCGGCTTTGCGCTCGGTGATATCCAGCGAGTATTCGATCATTTGAACCACGTTGCCGGCCTCGTCCAAGATGGGGTAACCATGCACCTCGACGTAGAACGGCTCGCCGTTGGGTTTGAAATGGATGTGTTCGACGATGAAAGGTTCTTTTGTGCGCTTCACCTGTGCCAGAGGGCAGGGATGCTCCTCGCTCTGGCAAGGTGACTCGCGGTGGTGCGTCAGGGCGTAGCAGGTGTTATGTTGACCTATCCCCAGGCCGCGCGCGGCGGAGTTGGCGATTTCGATGCGGTAATCCTCGGTGTTGATCACGTAGAAGGGCGTGGCGATGGATTCGATAATGTTCTGCAGAAAGACGTTGTGTTGCCGTATTACGTCTTCGGCTTGCCGTTGACGCGTGATGTCGTGCCAGAACATCAGCGCTCCCATCGGGCGGCGACGACGGCCTTGCAAAGGGGAGACGCGCACTTCGTAATGCCGTCCCTCGTGCTCGATAGTGTATGTGACCTCGCTCATCGTCTCACCTGTCCGCCCGTCGCTTTGCCACAAGCCCTTCAGGGAGGGGAAGGCGGCGAATACTTCGGAAGCGTTTTTCCCAATTACCTCGCGTTGCGCCTGACCGAGGATGTTCTGCGCCGGCCGGTTGAGGTTGACGATCCGCTGTTGCGTATCCAGCACGATCAACCCTTCCCGCATCTGGTTGACGATGGTGCTGTGGGCGACCGGTGAGATGTCAATCAGGTGGTAGCGGAACAGCCCCCAGGCGATCACCACGCCACTGATAGTGAAGGTGACGACGGTTAGGTTCCACCCTTGCGGAGCGATCCCTGCGGTGTAGGCCAAGTTGCCCAGCCAGGTGAGAGCGGAGAAGAGCAGCAGGATGACGATTTGCCGCCGGTACAGGCTGGCCGCCTGCAGCAGCGCGACGACCAGCAGGATGGTGGCCAGAGCGAACAGCAGGTAAGCGTAGGTAACATTGACCCACCACCACAGGCCGGGTGAGAACGTCAGGTGATTGAGGGCGGGGCCGCGCGTCAGTTGTGGGTTTACCCAGATCAGGTGGTGCGCCTCGTTGGTCCATACGAGGATGATGGTGGTGAGGGGGACGAGGTTAAGCAGCGTTACCACTTTGGCCGTCAGCCCCTCGCGTCGCCCGGTGTACGTCAACACTAGCAACAGCCAAGTCACGGCCAACATAGGCGCGCCGAAGTATTGCATTTTCGAGAAGAACAGCGCGGCGGTGAAATCGTTGCTGATGATCTCTAGCGCGTAGAACAACGACCAGAGGAACGCCGAGAACATCATGGCGGCGAACCATGATGCGCCTGCCGCCGGGCGTCTCCGCCATCCCCAAACGGCTAGCGCACCGGCGATGGCGGCGGAAGCCAGTACAGGGATCACATAGGGGGTGTATTGCCAGGACATAAGGGCGCCGCGGTGTTCAGGGCGTGTCGTTCTGCTTGGCGGCGATGGCTGTGAGCATATTGAGGAACATGCGCACCTGGCGTGTGATTTGCGGCCACGCTGCGGTCATTTGGGTGATGTAGTCTGTGTTGTTCATGCAGTCTCTCGCTTGGGTGTTGATCGCGCCGCAAAGTTGGGGCTTTGTTGGCTCATTGCAGAAGAAGTCAGAAGACTCCGTGCACTCCTTGTCTCTCGGTGGTTCTGGTTGCAGAACGCCGAACAGGGAGTTCGCTCATGTTATTGTGGGAAGAACACGCTAGGCGAAGGAAAGTTTCGCGCTTGCGCAAAGGGTATCACGCGCGCGGGATTATTCTTCCATGCGGCGGGCGATCAGGTCGACGATCTTCCATACTTGCGCGGCGAAGGAATACAGCGTTACCAGGGCGATGAGCAGGCCGAAACCGCCGAACATCCAGCGCCCCAGTTTGTCGTTTGCGCCGCTGGTGGACAGCGGCCCCAGCGAGATGCCGCCGGTGAAGTGGCGTTCCCCCGGCCCAAAGCCAACCCAGAGGAAGATCGCCGAGAAACTGCTCAGCATGATGGTGACGATGAACAATTGCAGAATGTTCCGCACAAGCGAATCTTTGTTTTTCATCTGGGGCGCGGCCAGGACGCTTAACCCGCCGAAGAGGAACATGATTCCAAAGGCGGTGAGAAGCCAACGCGGCCCCTGCAGGCTGGCAGGGTCTATCGGGATGACGCCCAGCCCCGCCAGCGTGATGAGCAGCCCTACGATGATGAAAATCAACGGGAACCAGAGCGGCGCACCGTAGGAGGGTTGTGGGTCGTTCATCATTCTTCTCCTTTCTCAGGTGACGGTGACTTCCTCATAACACAATAGTCGTTCGATTGCCTGATGCTGGCATCTGCACAGTGATTCTCGGGCGAAAGCGCCTCCATGAGTGCCTGTCCCTGTTGGGGTGAGGTTAATCTCGCCCTGTTCGTCCGTATTGTTGCATCAGCCGGACGACTTCATCTACCGGCAGGGCGTGGCGAGTGTGCCCGTCGCGCCCGATGGTAGTGGTAGCCATCAACATGCTGTTATAGATGGCTTCCTCCACAGCCTCGATCACCGCCAGGGAAAACAGATCCATCACCGGCTGGAGGTAAAAAGCCGGGCGAGTGGTGATCAGCTCCGCAGGCTGGTCGAGCACGCGGTAGGCGGTGCTAAAGGCGATGACGAAATCGCCGCTTACGCCGTGGCAGATGCTGCCGCTGCGCGCCAGTCCGAAGGTCGCCCGGCGGCACAAGCGCTCCAACTGACGACTTTCCAGGGGCGCATCGGTTGCCAGGACGATCATTACCGAGCCGCCCTCCCGGCGCGGCCGATAATTCGGCGGGCGCAGGTGTCGCCCGATGGGCACCCCGGCGATGACCAGTTGCTCTGGGCGACCGTAATTCGTTTGCACCAGCGCGCCGACGGTAAAACCGCCGGCGCGTTGTGGCAGCCGCCGGCTGGCAGTACCGATGCCGCCTTTCCAGCCGAAACAACTCGCCCCCGTCCCTCCGCCGATGCTGCCTTCCTCCATCGGCCCGCCGCGGGCGTTTTCCACCGCGGCGCGCACTTCTTTCAGGCCAATGGGGCGCGACTGGATGTCGCTCAGATAGCCGTCGCTGATCTCGCCGACAACCGGGTTAACGGTGGGATAACCGCGGCGTTCATCTTTGAATCCCAGGCCGATGTAAGGGTTTGCCTCGATCGCCAGGGTGATCAGCGCGTCGGCCACGCGAGGGACGTTGAGTGTGGCGGTGAGCGCGATGGGCGTTTCGATGGTGCCGATCTCACGGATTTGCTCGAACCCCGCGGCTTTGCCGTATCCGTTGATGGCATGCACCGCCGCGGGGACTTTTTCGGCATACAGGTTGTCGGTGTGGGGCAGAATCACCGTCACGCCGGTGCGGTAAGGCCCGTCTCCCGTCCACTCGCCTTCGCCTGCGATCAAAGTCGCGTGGCCGACGGCGATTCCGGGAATGTCGGTGAGGGCGTTAAGCGGGCCGGTAGGCAGTTCGCTGTGATAAGGGATATCGGTTTCTCGTATACGTGGCATGGGATGATCTCCTGGGGGAAGTTGTTGCCTTGGGGTGATTCTAGCACAAGCTCGCGCCCTGTATTCGCTTAGGTTGGCGGATGGTATAATCGCGCCAATGTCGGAAAATACGCTCTCTCACCTGGACGAAAGCGGGCGCGCTCGCATGGTGGATGTCGGCGGTAAGCCGGTCACCGAGCGGGTGGCGGTGGCCCGCGGCGAGGTGTGCATGCGTCCGGAGACTTTGGCGCTGATTCAGCAGGGCGCCCTCAAAAAGGGCGACGTATTCAGCGTGGCGCAGATCGCCGGAGTGATGGCGGCCAAACGCACCGCGGAGTTGATCCCCCTGTGCCACCCCTTGATGTTGAATCAAGTGTTGTTGCAAGTCGAGCCCGACGCGGCGCTGCCCGGCGTGCGCCTCACCGCCACAGTGCGCACCAGCGGGAAAACCGGCGTGGAGATGGAAGCGCTGACGGCCGTCTCGGTCGCTGCGCTGACGATTTATGATATGGCCAAGGCTGTCGAGAAGACCATGCGCATCACCAACATCCGTCTGGTGGAAAAACGCGGCGGTCAGAGCGGCGACGTCCTCCTCGAGTGAACCGATGCACCAATGAACCAGATCACCGTTTTATTCTTCGCTACCATGCGCGACCATACTGGCGAGCGTCGCCTCACCTTAGAGGTCCCCGCGGGATGTACCGTGGGGGAGTTGAAGGCGCTCATCGGCGAACGCTACCCGCGGGCGCAGGGTGCGCTGGAAGCCACGCTGGTTTCGATTAACCGTGAATATGCCTTTGACGAAGACCCCATCCCCGATGGGGCGGAAGTAGCCTTTTTCCCGCAGGTCTCTGGTGGCTGAACGTCCTGATTCCGAAGCTTTGCCCTCTGCTTGCTCTCCCATGACTACTCCTCCCACCATTTTTCTCATCACCGAAGACGAAATTGACCTGAACGTCCTCCTCGACCGGATCACGCTGCCTTCCACCGGCGCGGCCTGTTTCTTCACCGGTATGGTGCGCGGCGTGACCCGTCGCTCCGGACAACCTCCTCGGACGGAGTATCTGGAGTACGAAGCTTACAAACCGATGGCTGAGGCCAAAATGCGTCAGGTAGCGGAGGAAATTCGGGCGCGCTGGCCTGATGTGGAGGGGATCGCTATCGTGCAGCGCGTCGGGCGGCTATACCCGCGCACTCCCACGGTGTTGATCGCCTGCACCGCGGCGCACCGCGACACCGGCGTGTTCGAAGCGGCGCGCTACGGCATCGATCGTTTGAAGGAGATCGTCCCTGTGTGGAAGAAGGAAGTCGGCCCCGGGGGGGAGGCCTGGATCGAAGGAGAATACACCCCGCGGCCTGGGGAGTAGGCGTAAGGAGAGAGCCATCTTGATCGCTTGTATTGAATGTGGTCTGCCTTATCCGCAATCGGAAACGCCCTACCGCTGCCCTCAGTGTGGTGGGGTGTTTGATTTTAACGCTCTCCCGCGGTTCGGTGCGGAGCGACTGCACCCGGATTTGCCGGGGATGTGGCGTTATCGGGAGGCGTTTGGCCTCGCTCCCGAAGTCCCTGTGGTCACCCTGGGGGAGGGAGATACCCCTCTGGTGTGGGCACCGGCGTTTGGGCGCCAGGTGGCCTTCAAGCTGGAATTCCTCAACCCGACTGGGTCGTTTAAGGATCGCGGCACGGCGTTGCTGGTGAGCTGGCTGCGAGGGCGCGGCGTGACGCAGGCGGTGGAAGATTCTTCGGGGAACGCTGGCGCGTCGTTTGCCGCTTATGCCGCCCGCGCCGGCGTGCAGGCGCGCGTCTACGTGCCGGCTTATGCTGCGGGCCCAAAGCGCGCCCAGATTGCTGCTTACGGCGCGGAGGTCGTCGCTGTGCCGGGGCCGCGTTCGGCGGCCAGCCAGGCGGTGGAGGGCGCTGCTGCGCAGGGGCTGACGTATGCCAGCCATGCCTGGTTGCCTCACGGCCTGCCGGGTTTTGCCACCGTGGCCTATGAACTGGTGGAACAGCTCGGCGGCGCGCCGGGGACGGTCATCCTCCCCGCGGGGCAGGGCAGTCTGTTGCTGGGGATGGGGCGCGGCTTCGAAGCCCTGTTCGCTGCCGGGAAGATCGCCTGTATCCCCCAGATGATTGGGGTTCAGGCCGCCGTCTGCGCGCCGCTGGCGGCGCGTTTTGTTGACGGCCTGCGTGGACAGGAATCCGTTCAGGAGGGGGATACCCTTGCCGAGGGGGTCCGCATCCTGCATCCGTTGCGCGCTGCCGCGGCCGTCGAGCTGGTGCAGGCGAGCGGGGGACGCTTCGTCACCGTTCAAGAAGATGCCATTCTCACTGGTCGCGACCAGCTAGCCTCTCGGGGGTTTTATGTAGAGCCGACCTCGGCAATTGTGTGGGATGCGCTGGCGCAGGTGATTGCCAAAGCCTCGCAGCCAGTTGTGGTCATTCTCACCGGGTCGGGTTTGAAGTCGGCTGTCAGTGTTTGACTGATCTTGGCCGGAAAACTACATAACTCTGCGGAGGCATTAATGAGCGAGAGAATTGTCATCACGGGTATGGGAGCAGTCTCCCCTTTGGGGTTAACAGCGGATGAATCCTGGAAAAATGCGCTGGAGGGGGTTTCTGGCGTCGCGCCGATCACCCTGTTCGATCCGGCGGATTTTCTGGTTAAGTTCGCCTGCGAGGTAAAAAACTTTGATCCTAAGGCGTATATGTCTTCGCGCGAGGTGCGGCGGCGCGATCGTTTTGAACATTTCGCCGTGGCCGCGGCGCAGGAGGCCATGCAACACTCCGGTCTGGAGATCACCGACGCCAACGCTGAACGGGTAGGGGTGATGATTTCTTCGGCCATTGGCGGTTTGAAATCCCTGGAAGACGGGGGGCGGGTGCTGTTCTTCGACGGTCCGCGTCGCCTCAGCCCGTTCTTCATTCCGATGTTGATGCCCAATGGAGGCGCTGGCCTGGTGGGAATTGATTTCGGCGTGCGCGGCCCGACGCTTTCGGTGGCCTCGGCGTGTGCCTCAGGCGCGGATGGCATTGGCATGGCCTGGATGATGCTCAGGGCTGGCGTAATTGACGTCGCCCTGGCAGGCGCCAGCGAATCGACCATCACGGCGTTGGGCGTGGGCGCCTTTGACCGGCTGGGTGCTATGGCGCGCCGTGAAGATCCGGCGGGCATGCCCCAGCCGTTTGATAAAAATCGTGATGGCCTGGTGATGGGCGAGGGCGCGGCGGTGCTGGTGCTGGAGCGCGAGGAGCACGCCCGCCGGCGCGGCGCGCAGATTTACGCCGAACTGGCCGGGTACGCCAGCACGGCCGACGCACATCACGTCACTGCGCCGGCGGAGGATGGGGACGGCGGAGCGCGCGCCATGCGCCTGGCCATGCAAAGCGCCGGGGTGAACCCCGACGACGTGGGCTATATCAACGCACACGGTACAGCAACCCCGCTCAACGACGCCGCCGAGACGCGCGCGATTAAGGCAGCTTTTGGCGATTTAGCGTATAATATCCCCGTCTCGTCAACCAAGTCGATGACCGGTCACATGATGGGCGCTACCGGCGCACTTGAAGCGATCTTCTGTGCGCGGGCGGTGTATGAGGATCGCGTTCCGCCGACAATTAATTACCAGACCCCCGATCCGGAGTGCGACCTGGATTATGTGCCCAACCAGGCGCGTGAAGTGCCGGTCAAGGTAGCGATCAGCAACGCTTTTGGTTTTGGCGGGCACAACGCTGTGCTGGTCATCCGCAAGTATACGCATTAGTATCTATCCGTAACTTTAGAAAGGCGTCGGTTGAGGTTTTCGTAACCAGCGCCGGGTTTCGATAAACTCAACCGACGGCGCAATTCTCGGATAGGTTCTTTGATCAAACGAACGAACTGATGGACCGCGAGATACCCGACCGCCCCCGGCGGTGGGTGTCTCTCGGTCCCTGAGTTCTCAGGAGGTTTTCATGGAGTCCACTCAGGGATATCCCGAGGCCGAGTCGCCGCGTGCGTTTGTCAATCGTCTGGGATTGCCACTCAACGACATCGGCCTGATCTCTCGGGCGTTGACGCATCGCTCCTATCTCAATGAAAACGCCGACGCTGTGGAGGATAATGAGCGCCTGGAGTTTCTCGGCGATGCGGTGCTCGATTTTCTGGTGGGGGCCTGGCTGTATAACCACTACCCGGAGATGGCTGAAGGCGAACTAACGCGCATGCGTTCCGCCCTAGTGCGTACAGAGCAACTGGCGGCCTTCGCGCGGCAGATTGACCTGGGGCGCGCCATCCGGCTGGGGCGCGGGGAGGCCGAATCGGGGGGTCGGGAGCGGGATGCCCTGTTGTGCGCCACGTTTGA
>WFTY01000242.1 GCA_015485245.1 Anaerolineales bacterium
GGGCCTGTGCTCTGATAAAATAGGGGTTCAATGAGAGGCGAAAGGAGTGGTGACCGCGGATGACCATTTGGGCGATTGTGCCTGTGAAACCCTTGCGACGGGGAAAGTCGCGCCTGGCCGGCGTCTTTTCAGACGATGAAAGGGCTGATCTAAACAAATTTCTGCTTGAACATACTATCAATACGTTGAAGGTGATCCCCGAGATCGAGCATGTGCTGGTGGTCAGTCGGGATCAGGGTGCGCTCACGCTGGCGCGCGAAATGGGCGCGCGCACCGTTTTGGAGAACGGTTCGCCGCACCTGAACGTTGCCCTGGCGCGCGCCACCGCCGTGACGAAGACGTACGAGGCTTCGGCGGTGTTGATTCTGCCGGCAGATTTGCCTTTGCTCACCGCGGAGGACGTGCGCCTGGTGATCGCCAAAGCACAAACCCCGCCGGTTGTGGTCGTCGCGCCCGACCGCCATCACCGCGGGACGAACGCTTTACTGATTTCTCCGCCGGGGCTGATCGGCTATCGTTTCGGTAAAGATTCGTTTGCCCATCATTGCCGCCTGGCGAAGGCAAGCGGCGCGCGGCTGGAAATCTGCGAACTGACTTCACTTGTGTTAGACCTGGACGTCCCTGAGGACCTTGTGCTCCTGGAGCACAGCCTGGATTTTAAGCTGGATGTGGGGCAGGGATGAACGTGTTTTGGAGCGAACTTTCTTACCCAATGGAGGCTGAAAGATGGAACGAGTAGCATTGTATTTGCAGGATGCCCATGATTTGCGGGATGGCTTGGAATACGCCCGTTACGCGGAGGAGAAAGGCTTCGAGGCGGTCTGGCAGGCTGAATCCCGCCTGGTGCGCGACGCCATTGTCCCGATGGCGGCCTACGCCGCGGTGACCGAGCGCATCAAAGTTGGCTCCGGCGTGATCAACAACTGGACGCGGAATATTGGTCTGCTGGCGGCCACTTTCCTCACGTTGGATGATCTTGCACCGGGGCGGATTATCTGCGGGATCGGCGCCTGGTGGGACCCATTGGCGAAGAACGTGGGCATCGAGCGCCGCAAACCGCTCAAAGCGATGCGCGAGACGGTGGAAGTGCTGCGTCGTCTGCTTAACATGGAGCGCGTCACCTTTCATGGAGAGTTCCATCATGTGGATGGCATTGAGCTGGATGTGGTGCATGGGCGCCGCGAGCCGCGCGATGTCGCCATTATGATCGGCGCTACAGGCCCCAAGATGATGGAGCTGACCGGCGAGATCGCCGACGGCGCGGTGCTCAACTACTGCGTGCCACCGGAGTACAACGATCACGCCCTGGATCTGCTGGCCAAAGGCGCGAAGAAGGCCGGGCGGACGCTCGATGAAATTGATCGCCCCCAACTGGTGGTTTGCTCGGTGAATCACGATCACGACGAGGCCATCCGAACAACCAAGATGCTGCTCTGCCAGTATCTTGCTCAGCAGCCCCATATCGCTAAGGCTTCGGGCGTTTCGAACGATGTTGTTGCTGAAATTCAATCTATCCTTGGTTGGCCTGCCACCCATGAACAGATTGAGAAGGCCATGCACCTCGTTCCCGATGACTTGGTGCATCGGATTACTGCTTCGGGCACGCCTGATGAGGCCCGCGCCAAAGTGCAGGAGTACATTGATCACGGCGCCACCTGTCCGATCCTCTACCCCGTGGGTGGGGATGTGAAGTTGCTCATCGATACTTTTGCTGTTTGATGAAAAAGCTGCCGAATTCCAGTCAGTGTTTCGTTTGTGGAGTAGACAACCCCTTCGGACTTCATCTGGAGTTTTATGAAGACGAGGCGGGGCAAGTCGTTGTCGATTATGTTGTCCCGGAGCATTTCCAGGGCTACCCCGGCATTGTGCATGGTGGCATAATCGCTTCCCTGGTGGATGAGGTGCTGGGGCGCGTTCATATGGGCTCGGATTTTTCGCGTCCGCGTTTCATGTTCACCGCCAAGATGACGGTGCAGTATCGGAAAAACGTGCCGGTTGGCAAGCCCCTCCGGGTGGTGGGGCGCGCGGTGAAGAGCAGACGCCGCACGGCGACCTCGGTGGCGGAAATCTACGGCCCCGAGGGCGATCTCCTGGTTGAGGCGGAAGCCATTTTGGTGGATGTCCCTGAAGAAAAGTTTCATCAGGGCGACCTGGAAGCTCTGGGATGGAAAGTTTATCCAGATAAGAAAGAGACGGCATGATCACGGCATATCACAGACCAGAAAGTTTGGAAGAGGCCCTCAGGCTGTTGGCCCGGCCTGTGCCTGAAACCATCCCTCTCGGGGGAGGCACATCTTTAGCGCGGGTTAAATCTGATGATTTCGAAGTTGTGGACTTGCAAGCCCTGGGCCTTGGTCAGATCACGGTGCGCGGCAATTTCCTTGAGATGGGCGCTATGGTGCGGCTGCAAACTCTGGTGGAGAGCGAGGCTATCTCTGATGCCTTGCGTAGGGCCATTCGCCACGAAGCCCCCCTTAACCTGCGGAACATGGCGACCGTCGCCGGGACGCTCGTCGCCGCCGATGGTCGCTCCCCCTTCGCCGCCGTTATGCTCGCCCTCGACGCCCAATTAACGCTTGTTGGCGGTCAACCGCCTGCCCTGAGCGATGTCGCGGAACCCGCCCTGAACAGCGCCGAAGGATCCGCTGTCTCTTTAGGCGAGTTGCTCCTCCTGCGTGAGGACCTCCTCCCCGGCGCGCTCATCACGCACATCACTATTCCTCTCAACGTCAGCCTGGCCTATGAGTACATCGCCCGCACCCCCGCCGACCTGCCCATTGTGTGCGCTGCCGTGGCAGGTTGGCCCTCCGGGCGCACGCGCGTGGTGCTGGGGGGCTACGGCGCATCCCCCCTCCTGGCGATGGATGGCCCCACCCCCGACGGCGCGCAAATCGCCGCCCGCGATGCCTACAGCGAAGCCGGTGACGAAATTGCCAGCGCCGGCTATCGCAGTGAAATGGCAGCTGTGCTGGTACGGCGGTGTCTGGAAAGGTAACAGGGTGACTGGGTAATAGAGGAACGCGTCTCGAATCAGAGGCGGTGGCAGTTGAAACTGCACCTGCGCCTGCGAAGTCGCCCTTCGGCGACTGAAGAGACGCCGAAATCGGGAGAGATTCAGGCCCGTGCGTGCTCCCCACACCCAACTCTACCTTCACCTGGTTTTGGGTGACCTCCCACTTGGTGACGTACGAAATCAAGCCCGGCGAGTTCTTCAAGTGGCAGGGTGCCTACGGCGCCTTTACCATTTACGAATCGGATGTGCCCGCAAAGATGACATGAAATCATTACGCACCCTGTGCCGGGCCGACTGGACGGAGAATTAGAGATTTGTACCATATCTGGAGATTGCATGAACACCACGAACTACGTGGGGGTTGACGTGCTCGGCGTCCCCATGGATTTTGGAGCCGGGAGGCGCGGCGTAAATATGGGGCCGAGCGCCGTCCGCTACGCTGGCCTTCGCGACAGCCTGGACGCCCTGGGTGTCCAGGTCACGGATTACGGCGATGTGGACGTGCCCGTTCTTGGGAATTGCCAGATCACCGACCCGAAACTGCGTTATGTGGATTGTATTGTGCCGGTTACGCGCCGGGTGATGGGAAGCGTGGCGAACAGCGTTCGGGCGGGGCGTTTTGCCCTGGTGATTGGAGGCGACCATAGCCTCTCGCTCGGTTCGGTGCGCGGCGCGGCCCGCGGCAAAAAGATCGGCGTTATCTGGATTGACGCCCACGCCGATTTCAACACCCGCGAGACCACGCCATCGGGCAATATCCACGGGATGCCCCTGGCCGCGCTGACCGGTCGGGGCGACCCCCGGCTGACCGGCCTGGATGGTGAGCCGCAGCAGATGCTTGACCCGGCGAACGTCGTTGTGGTTGGGGCGCGTGATCTTGATCCTGGCGAGAAAGAAAATCTGCGCGCCGCCGGGGTGCGTGTGTTTGCCATGGACTTCATCGACCGCTATGGTATGAACGCGGCGATGAAATCCGCTATTGAAACCGCCGCTCGGGGAACGGATGGTATTTACCTGAGTTTTGATCTGGACGCCCTCGACCCGCTCTACGCGCCGGGCGTGGGCACGCCGGTGCAGGGCGGGCTGACCTACCGCGAGGCGCACCTGGCCTGTGAGTTGCTGGCCGAAAGCGGATTGCTGATTGGTATGGACATGGTTGAAGTAAACCCCATTCTCGACGACAAGAACAAAACCGCCTGTCTTGCGGTGGAGTTGATTCTCTCGGCTTTGGGAAAACGCATCCTTTGAGATAAAGCGACCTTTGAAGAATACCCTTGACTGTTAACGGAGCGATAAAAGATGAAGATCACCCTTGCTATAAACGGAATTGAACAGTCGGTTGAGGTTGCAGCCAGAGACAACCTCCTTACTGTGCTGCGCTCGCTGGGCTATCATTCCGTCAAATTTGGCGATGAACACGGCCTGACGGGCGCGGATACCGTGCTGCTGGATGGCAGACCGGTCAATGCGGGGGTGATGCTGGCGGCCCAGGCGGAGGGGCACAAAATCGCTACCGCCGAGGCCCTGGGGATGCACCCCGACCAGGGCTGGAAGAAAACCGAAGGTCTGCACCCCTTGCAAAAAGCCTTTATTGAGACCGGTGCCATCCAGTGCGGTTACTGCACCCCGGCGCAGATCCTGGCCGCCAAAGCCCTGTTGAATAAAAACCCCCACCCCAGCGAGGCCGAAGTGCGCGCAGCCATCTCCGGCGTGTTGTGCCGCTGCACGGGATACGTCAAGCCGGTGCAGGCGGTGTTGCGGGGCGCCGCGGAGATGCGGGGAGAGACGATGGACGATGGACAGCGGATGATGGGCGAGGGACAACGGACGACGGACGACGGACGACAGATGACGGATGACAGTGATCTGTGGTCTGTTGACGGTGGTCAAACCGCCACCCGCGTCCTCCCTAAACTCGTCGTCGCGCCGGAGACCTCGCCTTACCACACCGTCGGTCAACCCGAGCCTAAAGTGGACGCGGTCAAGCTGGCGCAGGGCAAACCGGCCTTCGCCGCTGACCTGGAGATGCGCGGGATGCTGTACGCCAAAGTGCTGCACTCGCCGCACGCCCACGCGCGCATCAAACGCATTGACGCCCGCGCCGCTCGCGCGCTCCCCGGCGTGGCCGCCGTGCTGACCTACAAGGACATCCCCCGCGTGCCGTATTCCACCGCCGGGCAGTCGCACCCCATCCCCGGCCCGCTGGATTGCTTCTCTCTGGATGACAAGGTGCGCTTCGTGGGCGACCGGGTGGCCTTCGTCGCCGCGGAGACGCCCGAAATCGCCGAGAAAGCCCTGGGGCTGATCGAGGTCGAATACGAGGTGCTGCCCGCGGTGCTCGATATGCGCGAGGCGATGAAGCCCGGCGCGCCGGTCATCCACGACGAGCCGGATTACGTCAACTTTGCCGACTCCGATCCCTCCCGCAACCTGGCGGCGGAAATTCGCATTGACATCGGCGATGTGGAGAAAGGCTTTGCCGAGGCCGATCACATCTTCGAAGCCGAATACGAAGTCCCCAAGGTGCAGCAGGCGCACATTGAGCCGCATGTGGTGGTCACATATTGGGACGAAGACGACCGCCTGGTGATCCGCACCAGTACGCAGGTACCCTTCCATGTGCGGCGGATGATGGCCCCGGTTCTGGGGCTGCCGGTCAAGCGCATCCGGGTGATCAAGCCGCGCATCGGTGGCGGTTTTGGCGGCAAGCAAGAAGTGCTCATCGAAGACGTGGCCGCCCACCTGACCATCGCCACGGGACGTCCGGTGATTTATGAGTACACCCGCGAGGAGGAATTCATCGCCGCGCGCTCGCGCCACCCCATGCGTATCCGCATGAAGACCGGCGTCAAGGTCGACGGCACGATCACCGCCAACGAAATGTACGCCCTTAGTGATACGGGAGCGAACGGCGCGCACGCCCTGACCGTCACCGGCAACACCGGCCACAAGGCCATGGCGCTTTACGTGGGTGATGGTCAGTACCGCCAATCGCCCAACATCCGCTTCTACGCGGATATCGTTTACACCAACCACCCGCCCAGTGGGGCCTACCGTGGCTATGGCGTGCCGCAAGGCTTTTGGGCGGTGGAGCGTCACATGGAGAAGATCGCCCGCGCGCTGAACCTCGATCCCATCGAATTCCGCCTCAAGAACGCGTTGCGCGCCGGCGAACTGCATCCCTTCAGCACGGCGTGGAGCGAGGGTCGCGAACCCCGCCCGGAGACCATCGAAACCAACGCGTTGGAAGAGTGCGTCCGCCAGGGGAAGGCCGCGATGGGGTGGGATCAGAAGTTTGGCAATGAGGCGTGGCGGGCTGCTCAGACCGCAGTCGGCGGTCGACAGTCCGCGGTCCGCAAAGGTATCGGCGTCGCCCTCGTCATGCAGGGCACCGCCATCCCCTACCTGGATATGGGCGGCGCTTCGATCAAGATGAACGACGATGGCTCTTTCAACCTGCTGATCGGCGCGACTGACCTGGGCACCGGCTCCGACACCGTGCTGGCGCAGATGGCCGCCGAAGTGCTGGGCGTGCCTGTGGAGGATATCATCGTCTATTCCTCGGATACCGATTTCACCCCCTTTGATGTCGGTGCCTACGCCTCGAGCACGACGTATGTCTCCGGCGCGGCGGTGGTGCGCGCCGCCGAGCTGGTGGCCGAGCGCATCAAGAAGCGCGCCGCGAAAATGCTCGACCAATCCGACTATCAGACGATCCGGCTATCAGGCCGCCGGGCAATCGCCCCCGACGGCCGCGCGGTCACCCTGCAAGAAATCGCTCTGCACTCCCTGCACATGGAAGATCAGGAGCAGATCATGGCGGTCGGGTCGTACTACTCGCCGGTGGCCCCGCCGCCGTTTGCGGCGCAGTTTGCTGAGGTGACCGTGGACGCTGAAACCGGTCAGGTGACGGTGGATAAGCTGGTTATGGCGGTGGATTCGGGCGTGATCGTCAACCCCATCACGGCCAGCGGGCAGATCGAAGGTGGCATGACCCAGGCGTTGGGCTACGCTGTGTGCGAGGAGATGACGTTTGATGAGCAGGGCCGCGCCCGCGAGCGAGATTTCCACCGCTACCACATCTTCCGCGCCGACGAGATGCCCGAACTGGAGACCATCTTCGTGGAGACCTTTGAGCCCAGCCACCCCTTTGGAGTCAAGGCAGTTGCCGAAATTCCCATGGATGGCGTTGCCCCCGCGGTTGCCAACGCGGTGCGCGATGCCGTCGGCGTGGACATCGATGATAACCCGGTCACGCCGGAGAAAATCTGGCGGGCGTTGCGCCAGTTGGAGAGAGGATAACCCCCATTTTTGGTAGGAGGTTCATCATGGATTACCTGTCCTGGCTTTGGCTTTTCTTCATTATCTCTTCGCTGCAACCGGTGGTGCGGCAGCGCCTGTTGGATCAGGCGCGCCGGCGGTTGATCCGCCAGTTGGAGTTGCTGCACAAGAGCCGGGTGATCGTGCTCATTCATCGTCAGGAGACGATGAGCCTGTTGGGTTTTCCGCTGGTGCGTTACATCAATATTGAGGATTCGGAGGACGTGCTGCGCGCCATCAAGATGACGGATGACGATGTGCCTATTGACCTCATCCTGCACACCCCCGGTGGGCTGGTCCTGGCTGCCGAGCAGATTGCCTATGCCCTGAAGAAGCACCCCGCCAAAGTGACCGTTTTTGTCCCGCATTATGCGATGTCGGGGGGGACGCTGATCGCCCTGGCCGCGGACGAGATCATCATGGACGAAAACGCCGTCCTCGGCCCGGTGGATCCCCAGCTTGGACAGCATCCTGCAGCCTCGATCCTGAAAGTGTTGGAGCGCAAGCCGATCGCTGAAATTTCCGATGAGACGTTGATTATGGCCGACATCGCCGAGAAAGCCATTGGACAGGTCAAGCGCACAGTGCGGGAACTTTTGGACGGCAAGCTGCCGGATGCGGATGCGGATCATCTGGCGGAACAACTATCCACCGGCACCTGGACGCACGATTACCCCATCATGGTGGATGAGGCTCGCCGCCTGGGGTTGCCGGTGAACACGGAGATGCCCCGCGAGATCTTCCAGATTATGGCGTTGTATCCCCAGACGGCGCAGCGTCGGCCTTCGGTGGAGTACATCCCCGCGCCGCGGACGCATGAGTGAGGTGGATTGGAGATCGTGGTGAACCAGGCATTGCTCGCATTGTATAACTACGCCGAATTTGTCCCCGACAAGGTAGATCGCTGGCTGAACTTCGCCGCCAGCCCGCCGCTGGGAGAAGTTGCGCCGGATTTTCCTCTCTGGGATTTGGATGGCCGGGAAACGCGTTTGAGCGCACTGTGGTCGCAGCAACGCCTGCTGGTTGTCGAGTTCGGCAGTTTTACCTGACCGTATTGTGGGATGGCGGCGTCATCCATGAATGCGATTGCCGAACAGTTCGCCAGCGAAGGCGTAGGCTCGATTTTCCTCTACACGCACGAGGCGCACCCTGGGGAACGCTATCCCCATCTGACCTCGATGGAGCAGAAATTGCGTCACGCGCGTGCCCTGCGCGACGAACTGGGCGTCTCGCGCCCGATTTATGTGGATTCCCTCGATGGAGCCTGTCACCGGGCGTATGGCTCCAACCCCAACATGAGTTGGATTTTCGACCGTCGCGGGGTAGTGCATTACAAATCCGATTGGACGGATGCTCGCAGCATCGAGCGGGCGGTGGAGTATTTTTTGGAAGTGTTCACCCGCCGCAGGCAGGGTGAGCGTCTGGCGCCCTTTCATGTGGAACGCCTGGACTATCGCGATCATGACCGTCAGGCTTTCTTCCGTGGATTGGAGCGGAGCGGCCCCAAGGCGGTGCGTGAGTTCCGCGAGGCGTTGCGCATCTGGGGCGAGGAGTGAGCGATGGCGGATAATCGCACTTATGTGGTCGGTCATGTTAACCCGGATACGGATTCAATCGCCGCGGCGATCGGTTACGCCTGGCTGTTGCGCGAGCGCGATCAGGTGGACGCCGTCCCGGCGCGCGTCGGACCGACCAACCCGCAGACCAATTGGGCGCTGGAGCGCCTTGGCCTACCCTCGCCCAGCTTGCTGACGGACGCCTCGCCGCGTTTCAAGAACGTCGCCCGCCGCATGGATACCGCCGCCCCCGATAGCCCGCTGCGCGAGGCCTGGGCAATTGCCAATCGCACCGGCGGGGTGGCGCCGGTGATCAACCCCGACGGCACACCCTATGGACTGATCACCGGCCTGACGTTGTTCGCCTTTATTGGCGAGCAGGTCGGACCGCACCCCCAACGGCAGGAGATGAGCATCGCCGATCTGCTTGATGTGCCCTGCCACGAAGCTGCCGATACCGGTGTGCCGCGCTTCCCCGCTTCAGCGCGCATTCGCGATGCACTGCCACTGGTCTTTCGCGAGGAACGCAATCACTTTTTGGTGGTGGACGAAGACGGTCTTTATCTGGGGGTGTGCCGCCAGCGTGATATGCTCAGCCCTCCGCGTCTGCGGGTGGTGCTGGTGGATCACAACGAGGCTTCGCAGGCCCTGGGCGCGTTGGAAGAGGCCGAGCTGGTCGAGATTATTGACCATCATCGCCTGGGAAACCCGCCCACTCGCGCCCCGATTCGCTTTACGGTAGATGTGGTGGGCAGTACCAGCACGTTGATTTCAGAACGCATTGAAGAGGCGGGGTTGAGCGCCCCGCCAGAGATCGCCGGCATGCTGCTCGCGGGCCTGATTTCGGATACGCTGTTACTCACTTCGCCAACCACGACCAGCCGCGACCGTCGGGTCGCCGAGCGGCTGGCGCGCTGGGCTTTCACCTGGGGCAGCCCACTGAAGGACGAAACGCTGGAATCCTTTGGGAAGCAATTGCTCGAATCGGGCGCCGGGCTGGCGACGCGCGACCCCGCGGAGATCGTCAGCAC
>WFTY01000243.1 GCA_015485245.1 Anaerolineales bacterium
GTACTACACCGCTCGCGGCGTGCAGCGCATCATCCGCCTGATCGGCAGCGGGCAGGGCCAACCCGACTGGGAACTGATCCCCAAACGCCTGATCTCTGCCCTGGTGAAAACCGTCGCCGTGCTGCCCACCTGGCGGCTGCGCCCGATCACCAGCCTGTTCCACGCTTTCGTGGTCTGGGGGTTCTCTTACTACCTGCTGGTCAACGTGGGCGACGTGTTGGCGGCCTACATCCCCGATTTTCATTTCCTGGGAACCGGCGCATTGGGGAACATCTACCGCTTGCTGGCCGATATCCTCAGCGTGGGCGTGCTGGCAGGGATGATTTACCTGATGATCCGCCGCTTCGCCGTGCGCCCCAAAGTTCTTTACCCCCACACCGAAGAACAGCTCCACCCCAAAGCCCGCAAAGGCATCGCCCGCGATTCTGCCATCGTAGGGGTGTTCATCCTCCTGCACGTAGGCTCTCGCTTCCTGGGGGAATCCTTCCGCCTGGCCCTGGAAGGAAGCAGCGATTCCTTTCAGCCCTTTGCTTCCGGCGTGGCTACACTCTGGGCTGGCCTCTCCCCCGCTACGCTCACCGTGATGGTGCACCTCTCTTTCTGGCTCGCCCTGGGGCTGATCCTCGCTTTCATGCCTTATTTCCCGCACTCCAAGCACATTCACCTGTTCTTCGCCCCGCTCAACTTTCTGCTCAAGCCGGAGCGCCGCTCCATCGGCGAACTCTCCCCATTAAACTTTGAAGACGAGAGCATCGAGCAATTCGGCGCATCCACCATCACCGACCTGGGCTGGGAGCAGCTGATGGATGCCTACGCCTGCATCATGTGCAACCGCTGCACCGAGGTCTGCCCGGCGGCGCAGACCGGCAAAGCGCTCTCGCCCGCGGCGCTGGAGATCAACAAGCGCTACTTCTTTAACTATGATGCCAACGGCGAAGACGCCCCACCGCTGATTGACACCATCATCAGCGAGGAGGCTGTGTGGGCCTGCACCGCCTGCGGCGCGTGCGTGGACATCTGCCCGGTGGGCAACGAGCCGATGCGCGACATCCTCGATATCCGCCGCGGCCTGGTGCTGATGGAGAACAAATTTCCCGAACAATGGCAAACGGCCTTCCGCGGGATGGAGCGCACCGCCAACCCGTGGAACATCCCGCCCACCGAGCGCATGAAATGGGCCGAGGGGTTGAACGTCCCCACCATCGAGGAGAACGCCGAACCCGAATACCTGTGGTGGGTGGGCTGCGCCCCGGCGACCGACGCCCGCGCCCAGAAAACCGCCCGCGCCCTGGCAAAGATCCTCAACCACGCCGGGGTCAACTACGCCGTGCTGGGCGAGGCCGAAACCTGCACGGGCGATTCCGCCCGCCGCGCCGGCAACGAGTACCTGTTCTACGAGCTGGCGATGGGCAATGTGGAAACCCTCAATCGGGTCAACCCCAAGAAGATCCTCACCACCTGCCCACACTGCCTGCACACCATCAAGAACGAGTACCCGGCCTTCGGCGGCGAGTACGAGGTGGTGCACCACACGCAACTGATTAACAAGCTGCTGGCGGAAGGCAAGCTACAGTTAACCACCGCCGACGGACCGCGGGCTGTCACCTTCCATGATCCCTGCTATCTGGGACGGCACAACGGCATCACCGCCGAGCCGCGTCAGGCGCTCCAATCGCTCTCGCTTGAGTTAAGCGAGATGCCACGTCACGGGGCGAAATCCTTCTGCTGCGGCGCGGGCGGCGCGCAGATGTGGAAGGAAGAAGAGCACGGCGACGTCGCGGTCAACGACACCCGCTTCGCCGAAGCCGCCGCCACCGGCGCAGATACGCTGGCTGTGGGCTGTCCCTTCTGCCTGACGATGATGAACGACGCCGCCAAAAACGCCGCCAGCGAAATGCAGGTGCTCGACATCGCCGAAATCATCGCCGAAAAACTGAGCTAACACCAACACTGCGCAGCACGCAATCGCACGCAATGAAGTCCGGCTTCCCTGAGAAGCCGGACTTCTGGTGTCCCACCTAGAACGAGATACGCTATAATCGGAGAAAAGCAACCTGGAATACCCAGGAGACTCTATGCCCAAGAAAAAAACGCACCTCCCCCTCCCTCCCAAAGAGATCATCGCGGATTACCGCCTGGCCTATAAAAGCCGTCAGGCCAGCATCGTCGGCCGCCGCGAAGTGCTCACCGGCAAAGCCAAATTCGGCATCTTCGGCGCGGGGAAAGAACTCGCTCAACTGGTCATCGCCCGCAACTTCCGCCGGGGCGACTGGCGAGCCGGCTATTATCGCGATCAAACCTGGCTCTTTGCCCTGGGAGCGCTCAGCTTTGAAGAGTACTTCGCCCAGCTCTACGCCCACGCCGACCTGGAAGCCGAGCCCGCTACCGGTGGCCGCTCGATGACCGCACACTTCGCCAGCCGCTTCATCAACCCGGATGGCAGTTGGAAAGATCAAACGCAGATGTTCAACATCTCTGCCGATGTATCCCCCACCGGCTCACAAATGCCGCGCCTGGTGGGGCTGGCGTTTGCCTCGCGGTTGTATCGCCAGCTTGAGGAATTAAAATCCCTCACCCAGTTCTCGAAAAACGGAGCAGAGATCGCCTGGGGCAGCATCGGCAACGCCTCCACGGCGGAGGGCATGTTCTGGGAAGCAGTCAACGCCATCGGCGTGCTCGGCGCGCCGGCGGTGATCTCCATTTACGACGATGGATACGGCATCTCGGTGCCCAACCAGTTCCAGATGGTCAAAGAGAACATCTCCGCCATCTTGAGCGGCTTTCAGCGCGAGCCGGGCGAAGGCGAGGCGCGGGCGCGCGGCTACGACATCTATCGCGTGCGCGCCTGGGATTACCCCGCCCTGCTCGACACCTTCCGCACCGCCGCGGAGACCGCCCGCAAGTACCACGTCCCCGCGCTGGTGCACATCACCGAGATGACCCAGCCGCTGGGGCATTCAACCTCCGGAAGTCACGAACGCTACAAACCGCCGGAACGCCTGCGCTGGGAGGGCGAGTTTGACTGCCTGGTGAAGATGCGCGCCTGGATGATCGCAAACGGTATCGCAGACGAAGATCAATTGGACGCCCTAGAAAAAGAAGCCCGCGCCGAGGTGGAAGAGCACCGCAAAACCGCCTGGGAAGCCTTCCAAAGCCCTATTCGCGCCGAACGCCAGGAAGTCCTGACACTGCTGGATGGACTCGCCCAAACGTCTGAGGCGGCGGAGAAACTGCAAAAACTACGCCGCCGGCTCGCCAACATCGCCATCCCGCTGCGGCGCGACATCCATCGGGCGGCGCACCGCGCCCTGGAGCTCACCTACGCGGAAGACACAGCCGCTCGCCGCGCCCTGCTGGCGTGGAAAGCAGAGCAGGAAAAGATCAATCGCCAACGTTACGGCTCCTGTCTCTACATCCAGGGGAAAGGCTCTGCGCTGCAGGTGCCGGTCGTCAAACCGGAATACCAGCCAGACGCGCCCGTCGTCCCTGCTTACGAAATCTTCAACGCCTGCTTCGACGCCGCATTCGCCCGCGAACCGCGCCTGATCGCCTTCGGCGAGGACGTCGGTCACCTGGGCGACGTCAACCAGGGGATGCACGGCCTACAAGAAAAATACGGCGCGCTGCGGGTGATGGACACCGGCATCCGCGAAGTGACCATCCTCGGTCAGGCCATCGGCCTGGCGATGCGCGGGCTGCGCCCCATCGCCGAAATCCAGTATCTGGACTACCTGCTCTACGCCCTGCAACTGATGTCCGACGACCTGGCGACGTTGTACTGGCGCACGCGCGGCGGGCAAAAAGCGCCGGTGATCGTGCGCACGCGCGGCCATCGCCTGGAGGGCATCTGGCATTCCGGCTCGCTGATGGCGGGGATCATCAACCTGGTGCGGGGCATGCATGTGCTGGTGCCGCGCAACGCCGTGCAGGCGGCCGGGTTCTACAACACGCTGCTGCAGGCGGAGGAGCCGGCCCTGATCGTGGAAGTGCTCAACGCCTACCGCCTGAAGGAACGCATGCCCGCCAACATCGGCGAGCTGACCACGCCTCTGGGCGTGCCCGAGGTTCTGCGCCCTGGCGAAGACCTGACTATCGTGACCTACGGGGCAATGTGCCGCATTGTGCTGGAGGCCGCCGAGAGGTTGAGCGAGGTGGGCATCGAGGCCGAGGTGATTGACGTGCAAACCCTGCTCCCCTTCGACATCCGCGGTGTGATCCTCGAATCGCTCAAGAAGACCAGCCGCATCCTGTTCACCGATGAAGACGTTCCTGGCGGCACCAGCGCCTACATGCTGCAAGAGGTCATCGAAAAACAGGGAGGTTATTACTGGCTGGACGCGCCGCCGCGCACCCTGCCCGGGCCGGCACACCGCCCGGCCTACGGCTCGGACGGCGATTACTTCTCCAAACCCAGCGCGGAGGACGTGTTCGCTGCAGCCTACGAGATGCTGAGCGAGGCCAATCCGCAATCCTTCCCGGCACTAAGGAGATAACTATGGCAACCAAAGTCACCGTGCCCCTCCTGGGCGAGGGCGTCGAAGAAGTCATCCTCAGCCGGTGGCTCAAGCAAGAAGGCGACC
>WFTY01000244.1 GCA_015485245.1 Anaerolineales bacterium
CCCAACACCATCGTATCAATGCGCCGCAATCCGCCGCACACCACACCGTCAAAACGCGTCAACGCCTCGGCCAGCGAGGGAGCGGTCTCGCGGTCGTGCCAGTTAATCGCCTGTACCGGATAATCCGCCAAGCGGTCGAACATCACCTCGCCCCCGTGCAGATGCAAAAGGTTAAACCAGCCGTCACTCGCGGCCGCCAACACCGGCAAATCATAAGCGCGCCCAAAAACATCGAACTCATCAGCGGTGAGCAAACCATATTGGGCATGCTGCACCGCATAGAACACGCCAGCGATGCCGGTCTTTAGCGCGGCTTCCACAAAACGCTGCGTCGTCTCGGCGATCACCTTCAAGCCCGCGTGGAGGGCCTGGGGATAACGGCGCATGTGCACCAGCAAGCGCTCCGCCCCCACCAGGTTGCGCGCCTGCGCCAGGGGACTGAAAACCGTCTGGATGACCGGCGTACGCTCGCCGAGGGCATCCAGGATCAGGCGCAAACAGGTCAACTGCTTGCCCAGCTCCCCCTTTGTGGGGGCCAGCGCCCGGAGGCGAGTCCAATCTTCGGGATGCTGAATCACGCGATGGGTATAGGCGCGCGTCCCCTCAGTGCTGCCGCGCCATTCGTCCTGACTGCCCCAGTCCTTCAAGCAAAAGGATGATGCCGGGGTCACTTTGACAAAATCAAAATCATACAACTGCTGAAAGTTAATCGTCGCCGCGGCCAACCCTTCAGGGGTCTGATCGTCCACAGGGAAATGACGCCACAGCGAAACCGGCGGTCGGTCGGGGGTCTCCCCACTCAGGCAAATCTCAAGGCGTTGACGATGATCCATAACGGTCACGAGTGCTCTCCTGTTGAAATCGTCTCATCGAGAATTTTCTGCAATTCGCTTTCTTCAGCATCCTGCTGCTGAAAATAGTTTTCCATAAACGGCGAGCGGCGCAAGCGCAGGGCCAGGGGGGCGACCACGTACAGATCAGCCGGCGTTACCGCGAGGCGAGCATCGGCGATCGCGTGTGCGCGCGCCGCCTCGAAGAGGGTGATTTCTGCCCGCAGCGAATCGATGTTCAGGCGTTCGATCAACTCCAACCCCAGGGCGGCCACGTCATCCGGCAGCTCCACCTGAGGGAGCACCTCGCGGGCGATCTGAATATCCTCCTGCGCCAGGGCGGTGCTGGGTGCGAACTCGCGCGCCACCTGACGCGGATTCGTAAGGTAAGCCTGCGCGCGGCGGTAAGCCTCCAGGCGCTGGGTGCGATCCTTCAGGCCGCGCACGATGACGCGCAACCCAAAGCGGTCGAGGATTTGCGGGCGCAACCGCCCCTCCTCAGGATTCATCGAACCGACCAACACAAAGCGCGCCCGATAGGTCGCCGCCATCGGCCCACGGCGCACATGGTAATAACCCTGCGCGGCGGCGTCCAGGATAGCATCCACCACCTCATCGGCCAGTAAATTGACCTCATCGACATACAACAAGTTGCGGTCAGCCTGGGCGAGGATGCCCTTGCGCAAACGCACCTGCCCCTTGAGAGCGGCGCGCTCATCCAGGCCGCCGACCACGTCTTCCAGGCGCGCGTTGAGCGGCAACTCCACCAGGCGGACGCGGTCGAGCACCGCCAGCGGCTCTCCCTGGGCGTATTTTTTGGCGCAATCGGGGCAAACGGCGTCGATCCCACCGACCTCAATATCTTCGGGCAGGCAGCCGTAATAGCAAAGACTGCGCGGGGTTTTAGGCAGCAGATCGGGCAGGCTGCGCACGGCGGTAGTCTTGCCCGTGCCGCGCGGCCCAATCAACAGCACCCCGCCGAGATGAGGGTTTACCATCGCCAGCAGCAATGCCAGTTTCATCTCGTCCTGCCCCACCAACGCCAGGAAGGGGAAAGGGACGACATCGGCAATGCCGGCGTCGTTCTCCGGCTGAACCTGCTCCAGGCTGCGCCCGGTGACGCGATCAATCAGCTCGCGCAAAGAACGCACCGGCGGCAGGCTCTGCGGGGGGGATGCGGTTTCGTCCGCTGATTGCTGGACTTCTTCAGGCTCGCTCATGTGCGCTCAGCTTTCCCTTGAGCCAGGCGGTAGGCCTGCCGCTGGTGGCCGCGCTCCATGCGCTCACGCTGAGATTCATCCTCCGGGATGAGTGGCGGCACCGGGACGGGGCGCCCGTCTTCTCCCAGGGCGACATAAACGCAATACGCCGTGTTAGTGTGGACGCACTCCCCCGTGAGCAGGTTCTCGGCCACCACCTGAATCTGCGCCTCCATGGAGGTACGCCCGACATAGCTGACTTCGGCGGTCAGGGTAACCAGATCGCCAATCCGAATGGGTTGATGGAAGAGCATTTGGTCCACCGCCACGGTGACTACCCGCCGTCGGGCATGCCGCATACAGGCCAGCGCGCCAGCCTCATCCACCAGCTTCATGATCCAGCCGCCATGAACATTGCCGTGGTTGTTGGCATGTTC